>NZ_CAUQGG010000013.1:0-33357 GCF_963517755.1 uncultured Solobacterium sp. | reverse complement strand
AATGCACGTGCAGTATCATATTCACAGTTTGTGCCTGGGAATACAGGAATTAATACATGCGGAGTATCAACTGTATAACTTGCATGCATGTCAAATCTACGCTCTACAGATACTGGCTTGATTTCCTTTTCACTCTGCTTGATATTGCAAGGATATACTGATTCCAGCTTTTCTTCATAGCGAGTTTGTAATTCATCTAATGAGATTGTTTCATCCTTTGTACGTAATTCAAACTCTCCAATAGTCTTTCCTAATAATTCTAAATCTTCAATCTCATCATCTGTCTCTAATAAGAACCCACCATAGCACTTCTTAAAGAGTTGATTGATATTTACATCTTCTTCTAACGCAAAACCAATACGGTTACCAAGACTACACTTGAGAAGTGCTTCTGCTGTACCACCATGTTCAAGTGCACAAGCAGACTTCACACAACCTAATTTAATCAGTGAATAAACCTTATCAAATACATCACGTACACTGTTGAAGTTCGCAATACCATTCTCATCATATTCTGGCATCACTGCATAGATATAGTGGTCTTTAGCCTTCCACTCATTTGTGACAATTCGAGAAGCTTTCGTAGTGGATACCGCAAAGGCAATGAGTGTAGGTGGAACATCGATATCTTCGAATGTTCCTGACATGGAGTCTTTACCTCCGATTGCCGCAACTTCTAATTCTGCTTGGGCTTTAAGTGCACCAAGTAGTGCCGCAAATGGCTTTCCCCACTTCTCTGGGTTATCACCTGTACGTCCAAAGTACTCTTGGAATGATAACCATGCATGTTTAGGGTTAATACCAGCCGCAACAAGTTTTGACATCGCCTCAATGACTGCTGTCATTGCGCCCTTATATGGCGATAAAGAGGATAGTTCTGGGTCATAGCCATAGGCCATGAGTGATGCAGTATCTGTTTCACCATCTAATACTGGAATCTTAGCAGCCATTACTTGGCTTGGTGTCATTTGGTATTTACCACCAAATGGCATACATACTGTTCCACTACCGATCGTAGCATCAAAGCGTTCAGCCAATCCCTTTTGACTACAAATATTTAAATCTTCTACAAGCTTATCCATACCTGCACGAAGACTTTCTACTTGAACCTCTTCTTCTGGTTGGTCTTCACCAACCACAACAGATGTATGTCTACTTGCGCCGTTTGTATTCAAGAACTCACGAGAGATATTTACAATTTCTTCTCCCTGCAAGGTCATAATCATACGTGGTTCTTCAGTAACTTCTGCTACGATTGTTGTCTCAAGGTTTTCCATGCTTGCAAGTTCTTGGAACTTTTTGGCATCTTCTTTTCTTACTACAACAGCCATACGTTCTTGTGATTCACTGATTGCTAGTTCTGTACCATTTAAACCTTCGTATTTCTTTGGGACTTTATTTAAATCAATCACTAATCCATCTGCCAGTTCACCAATAGCTACTGCTACACCGCCTGCACCAAAGTCATTACAACGTTTGATGAGTTTGGCAGCTTCTGGATTACGGAATAATCTTTGTAGCTTACGCTCTTCCGGTGCATTACCCTTTTGAACTTCAGCCCCACAACTTTCTAATGATTCAATATTGTGCGACTTTGAAGAACCTGTTGCACCACCACAACCATCACGTCCTGTACGTCCACCTAATAAGATAACTACATCCTCGGGTTCTGGTCTTAAGCGGACAACATTTTCTTCTGGTGCTGCTGCTATGACAGCACCAACTTCCATACGCTTTGCAACGTATCCCGGATGATAAATCTCACGTACTAGTCCTGTTGCTAGGCCAATCTGATTTCCGTAGGAACTATATCCAGCTGCTGCTGTTGTTACAATTTTGCGCTGTGGCAGTTTACCCTTCATTGTTTCGTTAATTGGTTTCAATGGGTCCGCAGCACCTGTTACGCGCATTGCTTGATATACATAACTACGTCCTGAAAGTGGATCTCGAATTGCACCACCAAGACAGGTTGCAGCACCACCAAACGGTTCAATTTCTGTAGGATGGTTATGTGTTTCATTCTTAAACATGAGTAACCAATCCTGATCTTCACCATCTACATCAACTTTAATCTTGACGGAGCACGCATTAATTTCTTCTGATTCATCTAAATCTGTTAACTTCCCATATTTCTTTAATGCCTTAGCTCCAATCGTACCTAGATCCATTAAGCATACTGGCTTTGGTGTACGACCTTCGTAAATATGATTACGCAAATCTAAGTAGTTTAGATAAGTATCTTTTACATATTCAGGTTGAATCTCTACATCATCGATAACCGTATGGAATGTTGTGTGACGACAATGATCTGACCAATACGTATCGATGACACGAACTTCTGTAATTGTTGGATTTCTACATTCAATTTTTTGAAAGTATTCCTGCATGAACTTGAGGTCTTCTAAATCCATCGCAAGTCCATGTTCCTTTAGAAATGTCTTTAAACCTTCTTCATCCAGCTTGATAAAACCATCAATCACTGGTGGAAGTTCTGGAGTTTCAAAAGACATGATGATTGTCTCTGGCTTCTCTAAACTTGCGATGCGAGCTTCCACTGGATTAATCAAAGTTTCTTCAATCAATTTCTTTTCATCATCATTCAGTTTACCCTTGATATAATAAAGACGAGCTGTTTTTACAGTAGGTTTTTGTTTCATGGAACTGAGTTGAATACACTGTGCACAAGAATCTGCACGTTGATCAAACTGTCCAGGTAAATATTCTGTCGCAAGAATATATTCATCATAATCTGGTGTAGGTGCTTCTTCTTCATAAAAGAAATCTACTTGCGGTTCTGAAAGAATCGTATACTTTGCGGCAATGTAATCTTCCTCATCTACATTTTCTAAATCATATCGATTTAAAACACGTACAGCTTCAACATTTTGGTTGCGTAATGCAACATGTAAATCATTTAATATGGATTTCGATTCTACTGCATATGCAGGTTTCTTTTCCACAAAACAACGGAATACTGTCATTGTTTTACCACCTTTCTGCCGATATCTGTACGATAGTGCATATCTGTAAAATGAATTTCTTTAATCTTATCGTAAGAGAGTTGAAGTGCTTGTTCTAGCGTATCACCAACTGCACTAACTCCGAGTACACGTCCACCGTTTGTATAGTACTTCCCATCTTTCCATGCAGTACCTGCATGATAAATGGTCACACCTTCAACCTGTCCATAATCATCTAAACCATCGATTTCATAGCCTTTGTGATATTTCTGTGGATATCCTCCACTTGCTAGAATGACACATGCACACGCTTTATCTTCCCATTCAATTGTAACTTCTGATAATTTCTCATCGTGTACTGCACGCATGATTGTTAATAGATCTGTCTTTAATAAAGGTAATACGACTTGTGTCTCTGGGTCTCCAAAGCGACAATTGTATTCCACAACTCTTGGCCCTTCTGGTGTTAACATCAAGCCAAAGTACAGACAACCTTTGAACGCTCTTCCTTCTTGATTCATCGCTTCAATAGTTGGCAGGAAGATTGTCTTCATGCATGTATCCGCAATCTCTTTTGTATAGAATGGAGATGGCGCAATCGTACCCATACCACCCGTATTTAAACCTTCATCATTATCTAATGCACGTTTATGATCCATCGAAGATATCATCGGTACCACAACATGTCCATCTGTAAAAGCTAGCACAGACACTTCTGGTCCTGTCATAAACTCTTCAATAACGATTTGTTTACCAGCTTGTCCAAATGCTTGATCTATCATCAATTCATTGACTGCTTGAACAGCTTCCTCTTCTGTTTGGGCAATCAAGACACCCTTACCAAGTGCCAAACCATCAGCCTTTAATACCGTTGGATAACGGTTCTCTGTGCGAATATAATTGATAGCTTCTTGCGCATCAGAGAATACTGCATAACCAGCAGTTGGTATCTGATATTTTTTCATTAAGTTTTTTGCAAATACTTTTGATGATTCTATGATTGCCGCATTTGCGTTTGGCCCAAAACAAGGAATTCCTTCCATTTCAAGAATATCAACCATTCCCATCGCAAGAGGATCATCTGGTGTTACTACACAGAAATCAACCTTCTCTTTTTTTGCAAGTTCAACCATGTTGGCTAAATCAATTGCACTGACACTTACGCACTTGGCATCTGCCGCAATACCACCATTGCCAGGGGCGCAAATAATTTCTTCAATTGTAGGATTCTCTTTTAGTTTACGTATGATCGCATGTTCACGACCACCAGAACCTATTACCAAAACCTTCATAGACTACCTCCTCTTAATGATGGAATAAACGTACTCCATTACATACCATGACAATATCGTACTTATCACAAGTATTAATCACATGGTCATCACGAATGGAACCACCTGGTTGTACTACATATTTCACACCACTCTTATACGCTCTTTCAATATTATCTCCAAATGGGAAGAACGCATCCGAGCCAAGTGCTACGTCGTGTTGTTGCTTGATCCAATCTTTCTTCTCTTCTCTTGTAAATACCGATGGTTGTTCTGTAAAGAACTGCTGCCAAGCACCATCCTGTAATACATCTTCATAATCTTCTGAAAGATAAATATCGATTGTATTATCTCTATCTGCTCTGCGAATATCTTCTTTAAATGGTAAGTTCAACACTTTCTCGTGTTGACGCAGCCACCAATTATCAGCCTTACTTCCTGCAAGTCTTGTACAGTGAATACGGGATTGCTGTCCAGCACCTACACCGATGACCTGTCCATTCTTTGCATATACAACAGAATTGGATTGTGTGTATTTCAGTGTAATCATCGCAATTAATAAGTCTAACTTTGCTTGTTCTGTGAGTTCTGTATTCTTTGTCACAAAGTTTGTAAGTAATGATTCGTCAATATGAACATTATTTCTACCTTGTTCAAAGTAAATTCCATATACCTGTTTTCTTTCAATCTCTTCTGGAACGTATGTTGGATCGATTTGAATCACAGCGTAGTTACCTTTTTTCTTGGCTTTTAGAATTTCTAATGCTTCTTCTGTATATCCTGGTGCGATAACTCCATCAGACACTTCTTTCTTTAATAGTAACGCTGTATCTTTATCGCAAATATCTGATAATGCCGCAAAATCACCATAAGAACTCATACGATCTGCACCACGTGCTCTAACATAAGCACATGCAAGCATAGATAACTCTTCATCACCTGTAAAATAGATTTTCCTTTCTACTTCACTGAGTGGTGTGCCAATTGCGGCACCAGCAGGACTAACATGCTTGAAACTTGCGGCACTTGGGTAGCCTGTTGCTTCTTTCAGTTCCTTAACAAGTTGCCAACTATTTAAGGCATCTAAGAAATTAATATATCCAGGCTTACCATTCAATACAGTTACCGGTAATTCGTGATCATTTAAGTAAATACGTGCTGGTTTTTGATTTGGGTTACAGCCATACTTTAATGCGATTTCTTTTGTCATAGATTCTCTCCTATTGGTTCTTGTTAAAGATGATTGTCTTCACTTCATCACTACCTGGTTCAATCTGTGTTACATATAGTGAAATCTTATTATCCACATTCAAGCTTTCCCACACATGTTGAGCAAAAGATTCAAATGGTTCTTTAACTAGCTTGAAAAGTACTGGTTCTCCTTCGAATGAAGGAAGTGGATTTTCATCACTTTGATATGTATGAATGATATGACCATACCCAGGTAATTCTTCTGTATAGTCAAAGAAATACCGACGTGTACTATTTGGATTGCCTTCTGCACTCTTTAAGATTGACATTTGATAATCAAAACCATTTACTATTGCCGATATACGCGGCGTATAGTTTGGCTCATCCGGTTCAAATGTGCGAAGGCGTAACGCTTCTTCAAACGTTTTACCTGCTTGCATGTTTTCATAGATTGTATCTGTTTGATCACCATTTGTAACAATCAATTTGTTTCCCAGTTTTCTAACTGGGGAATAGATAATCAGTGAAGGGTCAACCAATTTAGAAATATCATACGCTTCTGTACGAATACCATCCTCTGTCTCCGTAAAGATTCGATTTCTACTATTTTCACTACGACCCATGATAAAGTATGCGATACGCATCTTTCTTCCACATGGTGTACGTGCGATTACGATTCCTCTTCCAGGATAGTTTTTACTACCTAGGTATTCATATAAGTCTTTTGCTTGCATGTTATTTCCCTTCTAGTTCTTTCGCAATCATTTCTGTTGCTTGTGGTAGTAATTTCCACTCAGCTTCTTCCATGACTCTTTGTTGTAAAGTTTCTGGTGTATCTGATGGCAAGATATCTACTGCTTTTTGTAATAAGATTTTTCCTCCATCTGGTATTTCATTTACGATATGTACAGTAGCACCCGTAACCTTTACACCATATGCAAGTGCTGCTTCATGTACTTTCAATCCATAATATCCTTTCCCACAAAAGGAAGGAATTAAAGATGGATGAATATTGATAATACGATTTGGATATGCACGAATGATTGTCTCATCCAAAATCGAAAGATATCCTGCTAGTACAATCATATCAATTTGATATGATTGCAATTGTTGTAGTAATGCATTTGAAAATTCTTCTTGTGTTGTATAATCACGCTTTGCGATAACACAGTGTTCAATCCCTGCTTTTTCAGCACGGTGTAATGCATAGACATCTGGTTTTGATGAAATTACAAGTTTGATTTTACCGTACTGTAATACTTTCCCTTGTGCATCGATCAGTGCTTGTAGGTTAGTACCTCCACCTGAGACAAGTACTGCGATATTAATCATTCGTGGATAACGACCGAATGGTCGCCCTCTTCCATCACACCAATCTGGTATGCATCTACACCGTTCTCTTTTAAGATAGATATTGTTTTTTCAACATCTTCAGGTGATACGATCATTGCCATTCCAATTCCCATGTTGAAGGTGTTAAACATATCATGTTCAGGAATATTTCCTTTTTCTTGTAATAAGTTAAAGATTGGTAAGATTGGCCAACTACCCTTTGTGATACTTGCGTTTAGTGTTTCACCATATGCACGTGGTAAGTTTTCATAGAAACCTCCACCTGTAATATGTGCGATGGACTTTACATTTACTTCTTTGAGTACATGCAGTACTGGTTTTACGTAAAGTCTTGTTGGTGTTAATAATGTTTCACCAAGAGGCTTTCCTAATATATCTGCGTAGTCCTTTAGTGTCGTACCTGCATCAATATCAAATACTTTACGTACAAGTGAGAAGCCATTTGAATGTACACCACTAGAAGCCAAACCAATAATGATATCGCCTGCTTTCACGTTGTTTTTATCAAGAATTTTTTCTTCATCCACGATACCAACAGTAAAGCCTGCTAAATCATATTCATCTTCTGGATAGAAGCCTGGCATTTCTGCAGTTTCTCCACCGATAAGCGCACAGCCACTTTCAACACAGCCATCTGCGACACCCTTTACAATATCTGCTATCTTTTCAGGATTGTTTTTACCACACGCAATATAGTCTAAAAAGAAGAGTGGTTGTGCACCTGCACATACAACATCATTAACACACATCGCAACACAATCGATACCAACTGTATCATGCTGATCTAATAACATTGCAAGCTTTAGCTTTGTGCCAACACCATCTGTACCAGATACAAGTACCGGCTTCTTCATGCCTGTCATATCTGGCGCAAATAAGCCACCAAAACCACCGATGGAATCTAATACACCTGATGTAGTAGTACGAGATACATGTTTCTTCATCAGTTCTACTGCTTTATATCCAGCAGTTACATCAACACCTGCAGCCTTATAAGCGTCACTATAACTCTTCGTCATGTTTGCTCTCCTTCTTTTTGATTTTCATTTCAAATTTTGATTTTTCAGAATGCTTAGGGATTGGTGCAGGATACTTCTCTGTAAAACATCCTGTACAGAAATCACAATCCGCATCCGATGCCATCTTCTTTACACCATCAACGCTTAAATACCCTAAGGAATCTGCACCGATAGATTCGCATATTTCTTCTAAGTTCATTTTACATGCAATCAAGTTCTGTTTGGAATCAATATCTGTTCCAAAATAACATGGTGAGATAAACGGTGGCGCTGATACACGTACGTGTACTTCTGTAGCACCTCCATCACGTAATAGTTTAACAATGCGAGCACTAGTCGTTCCACGTACGATAGAATCATCTACCATGATGACACGTTTACCCTTTACAACAGAAGAAACCACATGAAGCTTCATATTTACAGCATTTTCACGCTGTCCTTGTGTTGGTTGGATAAATGTACGTGCAATATAACGATTCTTGATAAATCCCATACCATAAGGAATACCTGACTCCTCCGCATAACCTTGTGCAGCATCCAATCCAGAATCAGGTACACCAATGACAACATCTGCTTCTACTGGATGTTCTTTAGCTAGGATACGACCTGCATTACGTCTAGCCTCATGTACTGGCTGATGTTGGAGAATCGAATCACTACGTGCAAAATACACATATTCAAATACACACATATGAGGCTTTTCCTTACAGTGTGTCCGGATAGAATGCTCGACACCATCATGATCGATTACAACAATTTCTCCCGCATCAAGATCACGAACATAATCCACACCTACAGCTGCAAATGCGCATGTCTCAGATGCAAATACAATTCTTCCATCTTTGTCTTTTCCCATCACCAATGGACGGAATCCCTTTTTATCTCTTACTGCAATTAGCTTTTCAGGTGACATCACAACAAGGCTATATGCACCTTCAATGCGATTCATTGTATTTTCAATTGCCTTTTCAATCGAAGATGTCTTCAATCTTTCTTGGATGATGATATAACAAATAATTTCAGAGTCATTAGTTGTATGGAAGATTGCGCCCTTGCGCTCTAACTCTTCACGTAACTCAGCAGCGTTGGTTAAGTTTCCGTTGTGTGCAATCGCTAGTTGTCCTTTAATATGGCGAACCAGCAAAGGTTGTGCATTCGTATGATTAACCGTGCCAAATGTTGAATATCTAGTATGACCAATCGCCATCTGACCCTTACCTAGTTTATCTAGTTCATGTTGATCAAATACATCCCGTACTAAACCAACATCTTTATGCGATGTAATAACACCACGGTCATTGGCCGCAATACCGCAACTTTCTTGTCCACGATGTTGTAAGGCAAATAAACCATAGTAAGTATCGGATACTACATCACTCACCATGTTTTTGTCGTAAATGCCGAAAACACCACACTCCTCATGAATCATATCCTGCATGTTCTCTCTCCTATATTTATAATGCCTGTACTTTTTCTTGAATTTCTTGGTCTTTCACCAGTACGGCTGCACTTTGTTTCTGACGATTCTCTAATACTTTCTTTGCGAGTTCTTCATCGCTGATGGCTAAGATTTGCGCTGCTAAATACGCCGCATTTTTTGAACCATCAATCGCAACTGTCGCAACCGGAATACCACTAGGCATCATAACGGTAGATAATAGTGCATCTACACCCTCTAATACGTTAGACTTCAGAGGAACACCAATGACTGGTAGCGTTGTATGTCCTGCTACTACACCTGCTAGAGCAGCTGCCATACCAGCTCCTGCAATAATGACGCCAAAGCCATTATCCTTTGCATTAGTGGCAAACTCTGCAACTTTCTCTGGTGTACGATGTGCAGAATATACATGTACTTCTACCGGAATTCCAAATTCCTTCAACACCGAAACAGCCTTTGACATCACACCGAAGTCACTATCACTGCCCATTAAAATCGCTACTTTTTTCATCTTATATTCCTCCATTTTCTAATAAAACAAAAAATCCGTGGAGATTTCTCCACAGATCGTATTCAAAAAACATTCTTTCCACATTTTTGGGCGCAGAAAACCGCCATCAGAGATGTGTTTGTCGAAACATCGACAATATATTCTATTGTTCGGAGAGTCATAACACCTAAAGCCATAGCTCCATCCTTCCTGTCTCTAAGACATCCGTTACCAAACCATAAAACACGTAAATATCATAACAAATAGGGACTAGAAGTAAAGATGAAAAACAGAAGAAAACAAGAATTGTTGTAAAACTCCTAAATGACCCTATGCTTTTTGTAAAAAGTTACGGTAAGTAAATGAAATAAAGATAGCCCCAAGCGGTGCAGTAAATAGGATTGCGGTAACTGCAGCCGTCAGAATTAACTCTCCACTAGCAAGACCCGCCTCTAATGCAAGTCCTCCAATCGCAGCTTGTACCGTTGCCTTTGGAATATAGGCAATCATCGTAAATATCTTTTCCTTCCTATTAAACTTTGTTTTCATAACACTCAGATATACACCAAGCATACGGAATAGTAGCGCTAGGATAATCACAATCAAAACAACAGGTCCAAAAGATAATGCATAATCAATTCTTACACTCGCACCTACTAACGCAAATAAGAAGATTTCAGCAGGTTGCCATAGTTTTGCAAGAACAGCAGAATATGTATCTGCCATCTCTGGCTTGATATGTCGTACGCTACTAGTCATTGCCATAATCGCAAGTAATCCAGAAAATCCCACAGCACCTGTCATCATCCTTTCGATTGTAATGAGTGCCATTCCAACCGCAAACATGCATGCAAGTTCAATTTCTGTAGATAACTTCAACAATCGATATAACTTGCAAAGCACATAACCTAATACAATTCCAGAAACAATTCCAAATAAGATTGATGTTGGAATACGTAATAAGGATAATGCATTGAATTCTCCGCTCTTAGCAAGTGTTAATAACGAAGTAAATAATACGATAACATACACATCATCCATCGAAGCTCCTGCCATAATGAGTTGAGGAATCCCTTCTTTTGTGCCATAGCCTTCATCCATCAACTTTAGCATGAGTGGCACAACCACAGCTGGCGATACTGCAGCTAATACAGTTCCAAGAATTGCGGCATTCAAGAGATCTAAATGTAGAAAGATCGGTGCTAAAATCATCAGTCCCAAAATCTCAAAACTTGCTGGAACAAAGCACATTAGTAAAGCAGATGGCCCAACCTTCTTTAAATCCGATATCTTTAAATTCAAACCTGCACGCATCAAGATAATCATTAGTGCAATTTGTCGAATGTCAGATGAAATCTGAAAGGTTGTCGTATCAATCACATTGAACACAAATGGTCCTAATATGATTCCCGCCAGTAAATACCCTAATAGATTGGGTAACCCTAGCTTACGCATAATCATTGCAAAAACTACACCAACTAAAATAATCATCGCAAAACTAAATAACATAACTCTATCTCCTTATATAGAAAAAAATGCTGATGCCCGTAGCAAAAAGAAGTTACAGGAGTTATCAGCACTTATCGCGGTTTAGATTTAGAATCTTGGAAAACCCCATTTCCGTTGGAAATTATAGTTCCAATTTATTACTTTGTCAAAAAGAAATCCCTGCTAGTTGTAGGGGGATTATAGCAGGGATATCAGATTTCTTTTTTGATTATAGTAATGCCTGGTTTAACATCCAGATTGTCTTAGCATAAGATGCGATAAACTCATCCATCTTCGCAGATACAAGGTAGTTATTCTCAGCATCTGCAGCTTCCTTGATTTCTGTAACACTCTTTAATAGGTACTGATAGTCTGGTAATAATTCAGAATATAAAGTCTTCACACTTGTTACGTATGCATCTGTACCTTCTTCAATTTTTGCATTTGCAAGGAATTCCTTTAATGTTGAAACTGGCTTACCACCATTCATTAAGATTAATTCACCAACTGTATCAACCTGTGGTAATACAGCATTATATAAATTCTCAAGTTCTGGGTGAATCTGGAAGAATGACTGTCCACTTACATACCAGTGCTTATTTTGTAATTTGTGATAGAAAACGACTAAGTCGGATAATAATACATTTAATTTATTGTTCATAATTTATAATCTCCTTTTCAATAGTTTCTACAGCTTCCTCAGCTGACATTGATAGTATATAATCAATTACATATATTCAATAGTATTATTTCGCCATAAAATAGTATAATATTATCAAATGAAGGAGAACTATATGAATCAAGAACTTCCACTCGTAATTGAAAAAGAAAATTTGGATACACATAAACAAGATGAATTAGCACATTGGCACAATTCATTCGAATTAATCGAAGTTGTAGAAGGAAAGTTCTACTGCAATGTTGATGGATCAGAATTCCTAATCAATAAAGGTAACATCTGTATTATCAACCGTGGTAGATTGCATCACATCTACACAGAAGATTACAATACATCCATGTGTAGAAAGAAAACTATCATTTTCAATCCAGATTATTTTATTAAAGATCAAAATATTTATGAGAAATATATACTTCCATTACTCGAGAAGGATGCCTTTGCGCATATCCAATTCAATATCAAGAAAGGAATTGGCTTGGATATTAATACACTCATGAAAGAAATTGAAGCGCTAGAAGATGAAAAACCAATTGGATATGAACTCGAGGAGTATTCCTTAATATATAAAGTAATTCGCTATTTATATCTAGCATATCAATCAAGTAAACAAAGTATTCATACAACGTATGACGCAAATGTTCAAATTCAAAGAAACATGACTAGTTTTATCCACGAACACTTTAACTCAAAGATTGGTTTAGAAGATATTGCAGAAGCCGGAAAGGTCAGTAAGAGTACATGTATCCGTTTATTCCACAAGTACACTGGCAAGTCTCCCATTGACTTTTTAAATAATTATCGTTTACAGATGAGTGCTGAAAAGTTAGTCACAACTTCCGAACAAATCACAGAGATTGCTTATGCTTGTGGGTTTGGTCAGCCTAGTTACTTCAACCGTCTATTCTTAAAAGAATATAATATGACACCAAACCAATACCGTAAACAACATGCACGCATGAAGAGTTAACTAGCATATCTGGTTATATGATTTTCTATCAATCTGGTAATTTTCTCTTTTCTAGTATCTTCTATAATGAGATTTATAGACGAGGAGATTTCTCATGAAGAAAATTGTGACAATGCAGGATATATCCTGTGTAGGAAAATGCTCATTAACAGTTGCTTTACCTGTACTATCTGCAATGGGTATTGAAACTGCAGTGATTCCAACTGCTGTACTTTCAACACATACCATGTTCAAAGGTTTTACCTTCCATGATTTAACCAGTGAAGTAAATCCAATACTCGCTCACTGGCAAAAAGAAGGCTTTACATTCGATGGAATCTATACAGGATATCTTGGTTCCTTCGAACAAATCGATCTTGCAAAAAAGATATTTGAAGAATTTGGAACACATGCCCTTCGAATTGTAGATCCATGCATGGCGGATAATGGAAAACTATATACGGGTTTCGATATTCCATTTACTAAGAAGATGCGTGATTTGTGTGCCATCGCAGACATCATCGTACCAAATCTCACAGAAGCTTCCTTCTTATTAGATATCCCATATCAGGAAAAGTATGATGAAGAATACATCAAGCATGTATTACGTCAATTAACAGACCTTGGCTGTCATACCGCAATCATCACCGGTGTAACATTTGAACCAGGCCGTATCGGTGCGTATGCATATGAAAAGGATACAGATACATACACGACATACTTTAACGAAGAAGAACCACAACACTTCCACGGTACAGGTGATATTTGGGCAAGTACCTTCAGTGGCGGCCTCTTACAAGGTTTATCCCTACTACAAGCAATGACACTTGCCTGTGACTATGTTAAGGAATCTATCCACAACACATTGGAAGAAGAAAATCATAATATCTATGGTGTTAACTTTGAACAAGCAATGCCATTCCTAATTACTTCATTACAGAAACACAAAAAGGAACACTAAGTTCCTTTTTTCATGCAAGCATACTATTATTTACGCATCTTCTTTCGTACGCGATTGATATGTCTTTCAAAGCTTCCGTTCTGTATTAACTCCGCAACAATATACTGCATCAAGGTTGAAACTGTATTGGAGCGAAAAGAGATTCTATCTTGAAACTCCTTTAGATTCTTCTTCGGTAATATCATATATCCAATACGAACAGATGGTGCGATGGTATTGGAGAAAGTATTTAGATAGATTACTTGTTCATCATCTAATGCATATAATGTTTCTCTTCCATTCATCCCTAAGGTATATTCAGAATCATAATCATCTTCTACTATCCATGCATGATTTTCCTTTGCCCAGTGGATATATTGTTTTCTCTTGTTGATATCTGTTGTACTACCTGATGGATAACTATGATATGGCGTCACATGTAATACATCCGCATGATTCTTTTGTAGTTCTGAATTTAGGATACCATTCTTGCCGAGTTTCATACGTATAAGTTTTACATTCTCTGTCTCATACATGAGTGAGATTTTTTCATATGATGGGTTTTCAATCGCATATACTTTATCACGTCCAATCATACTCACTAAAATTCCATAAAAGTATTCTGAACCAGAACCAATGATAATCTGTTCTGGATCAACATAGATTCCACGAACACGCGCTAAGTATGACGCAATCGTTTTACGAAGATACAACAAACCATTCCATGGCGACTTTGTTAGTAATACATCCTGTCGCATACTTAATACTTTACGTGCAGCCATCGCAAATACATTGGAAGAAAACAGTTTATCATTTGTAATCTGTATTTCTGGTAAGATTTCGATACTACTATCTTCTTTGGCACTAAAAAAATCTTTTTCAAGATAGCTTACGTAGTATCCACTTCTCATGCGAGAAGTAATATATCCTTCTGATGCTAGTAGTTCATATGCATGTGCGACTGTAATCACACTGACATTTTCTTTATCTGCCAGGATACGTTTTGAAGGCAGCTTATCCCCCGTTTGATAAATACCATGAATAATATCATTACGAATCTTTAGGTAGAGATCCATGTATGCTTTGGTTTTATTGTTCATATTTCATCCCAATCTGGTCATATAAATTATAACATTTCTGGGTATATGCAGATAACCAGAAATTATTTAAAATATACACATATTTTGGAGGTTTTATGAATAGTTCAGTTAAAAGATTTACTTTAATCGCAATGTTACTAGCGATGACGATAGTTTTATCTTCATTTAGTATCCCGGTACCAGGTGGACATCTATATTTCAATGACTTAGTTATTGTGACTGCCGCTCTCATGTTAAACCCTGTTGAGGCTTTCATTGTTGGTGGTCTTGGTTCATTCCTTGGTGACTTATTCTTCTATCCAACACCAATGTTTGTATCACTTGTTACTCATGGTTTACAGGCAATCGTAATTTCCTTATTAATATCCAAGAAGGAAAATCCAACTTTAAAGGATTATATTTTCGCGGTAACTGTAGGTGCAATAATCATGGTTGTGGGATATACAATAGGACGTGCATTCATCTATGCAAATCCACAAACCGCAATGCTCAAGCTACCATTCCAGATTGTACAAGCTAGTTTTGGTGCCATCATGGCAGTTATCTTGCATACACGATTACCATTAAAGAAATTTCTAAAGTAAAGGGCGTTGAGCCCTTTTTTCATATCTGCTAAGATAAACTTACGAGGTAAAAGTATGACACTATTAGATGAAAAACGCTTAGAAATTAACAACATTGATGCTCAACTTGTCCAATTATTTGAGCAGCGTATGCACGCTGTAGAAAGTATCATCCAATACAAACTAGATAATCAGCTCCCGATTCTAGACACAGGTCGTGAGGAACAAAATATCTTACGTACAAAGGCATTGTTACAGGATTCTTGTCTTTCTGATTATTTTGAATCTTGGTATCGTTATACCATGCAAGTTTCAAAAGAGTATCAGAAAGAAATCAAAGAGAAACACAATCAGAAATAATTTATATCACATGCATGCATATAAAAAGCTACGTCAATTGACATAGCTTATTTTTTCTCTTCAAGAATCTTATAGAGTGCTTTATATAAGTCCAGTGATTCATCCTGGTTAAGACACACACAAGAACGAACCTTTGCAGGAACATCTGCACAATGCTTCTTCATGTTCTTGCCTTCTTTTGTTAACTTAATCATTACGACACGTTCATCTAATTTAGAACGCGTTCTTGTTAACCAATTCTTATCTTCCATCTTCTTTAATAATGGAGTGATTGTTCCACTATCTAGATATAATCGTTCGCACAACTCACCCACGGAAATATCATCCTTCTCCCATAACACTAAGAAGACGATATATTGTGTATATGTCATTTCAAGCGGTTTTAAGATAGGAGTATACGCTGCTGTAATCTTTCTAGCAGCCGCATAGAGCGGAAAACATAATTGATTTTCTAATTTAAGTGCGTCTATTTTCTGTCCTGCCATGTTTATCACCTATTGTTTCTTTCTCTTTAATTCATCAACATACGCTACCGCAGATAATGCCGCAACGTTTCCTTGACCAGCCGCCTTAATATATTGATATGGCTGTCCTGCAATATCACCTGCCGCAAATAATCCTGCTAGGTTTGTCTTCATCTGTAAATCAACCTTGACTGCATTTTCTGCAATTTCAAGTCCAGGCACAAGCGAGCCTGGAAATTGTGTTGGTCGTAAGATAAATACACCATCTACCGTATATTTACCCTGATCTGTCTTCAGTGTATTTGCCTTCATCATACCTGTAATCTCAACAGGTTTTTCATGATGAATTTCAATGTTCTTACTATTTAGCTGTGGTTCATCTTTATATTGTGGGAAGTAATATACCTTTTCACATACTTCGCCAAGGAAGTCAACTTCCGCTTCCTCTTCCTGACTAGCTGCCACAACCGCAACAACCTTTCCTTTATATAAAGGCGCATCACAAGTTGCACAATAGCTCACACCACGACCCAAGAAGTTCTCCTCACCAGTATATGGCTTACCAGCCACAACACCACTCGCTAGAATGACGGAAGTTGCCTCAACCATTTCACTGTTATTTAACTGTAACGCGAAGTAATCACCCATCGCATAAACATTTGAGACCTTCTCTTCTGTAATCGAGATTCCAAGTTCATCCAACTGCTGTTGGAATACATTAGCCATCTCTACACCTGTTTTAGATGGTAAACCCAAGTAGTTTAGAATTGGGTGTTTTACCATCTGCATTTTTTGGCTCAAGTCCTTTGAACCAAATAAGATAATATTTTTATTACGCACCTTCGCGGTAATGGCTGCCTCTAATCCTGCTGGACCAGTACCGATAATTGCTATATCATAACGTGTCATCATTACACTCCTTAACCGTGATATATTGTATGAAAGATAATTGAATTTTTCAAGGAATATACACACCACCGCATGTATGCATGATTTTTAGCCTATTCCACACACAAAAAGACATAGAATACACGACTTCTCTCTATCTCAAGTTCTTCATTCTGTGTTAAAATTAAACGCACTATGAGGTGATGTTATGCAATTAGTAATACCTAAAGACTATGATCCTATTCTTGATGTGAGACAAACACAAGAAGCCATCAAATACATTCGTGATACTTTCCAAAAGGAATTTGGAAGAGAAATGCACCTATCTAGAATCTCTGCTCCATTATTCGTGCCAAAGAGTACTGGTTTGAACGATAACCTAAATGGTATAGAGCGTCCTGTATCATTCGATATTGCAGAGATGCCAAACGAAACAATTGAAGTTGTACAATCTCTTGCCAAGTGGAAACGTTTCGCACTTAAGAAATATAACTTTACTGTTCATGATGGATTATATACAAATATGAATGCGATTCGTCGTGATGAAGAACTAGATAACTTACACTCTGTTTACGTAGACCAATGGGACTGGGAAAAAGTTATCACGAAAGAAGAACGTACAGAAGCGATGCTAGAGGAAACAGTACGTACAATCTTCAAAGTCATTAAACACATGGAACATGAAATCTGGTATAAATACCCACACGCAGTGTGTCATCTAGCAAATGATGTATTCTTCATCGATTCTCAAGAATTAGAAGACATGTACCCAGATCTTTCGCCAAAAGAACGCGAAGACGCAATCACAAAAGAAAAGAAATGTGTCTTCATCAAACGAATTGGACACGCTTTGAAGCATAGTGGAAAACCACATGATGGACGTGCACCTGACTATGATGATTGGAACCTCAATGGAGATTTATTCTTCTGGTTACCATCCCTAGAACGTGCATTAGAAATCTCTAGCATGGGCATTCGTGTCGATGAAAGCTCTATCGTAGAACAATGCCGTATCCGCAATGCGGAAGAACGTCTACAGTATCCATATCACCAAATGATTCAAAAATGCGAACTTCCATATACTATTGGTGGCGGTATCGGTCAATCCAGATTGTGCATGTTACTGCTGAATAAAGCTCACGTTGGCGAAGTACAAGCGTCCATCTGGCCACAAGATATGGTCGATGAATGCGAAGCACATCAAATACATTTACTCTAATATACTCCAAACGGAGTATATTTTTTCACATACTATATTGCATTACATAATAGTATGTGTTATATTCTACTTGCAAGGAGGAAAAGCAATGGATGCACAATTTAAAAAAGGTGTTTTAGAATTATGCGTTCTTTCAAGGTTAGTAAAAGATGACAAGTATGGATACGAACTAACTGAAGATATTTCCCAAGAAATGTCCGTAACTGCCGGAACATTATATTTAATACTAAAAAGACTAAAAGATAATGGTTATCTTGAAACCTATCTTGTCGAGTCGTCCGGTGGTCCAGCTCGAAAATACTATCATTTAACGGAAGAAGGAAAACTTTATCAACAACAACAGAAAGAAGAATGGATTACATTCGTTCAAAAGGTGGAAAAACTGATATGACAAAAAATGAATACTTAGCAGCTTTAAATCAAGCTCTTGCAAACTACTCTCCAAGTTTTAAGAAAGATATTCTCGACGCCTTCGAAGCACACTTCCAAGAAGGAATTAGCGAAGGAAGAAGCGAAGAAGAAATCATGAATGATCTTGGTACAATTGATGATGTACTAGAAAACATACATATGATGGGCGGAGAAAAAGAAACTGTTCATAAAGAACAGAAGAGTAAAGACTATCAAGATTTAAAAGAAGGATTATCTACAGCCTTCCATGCGTTTACACGTATCGCAGATGAAGCACTTGGCCATGCAAAAAACTTTACAGTTAATATTGACCGTAAGAAGAATACAGCGCAGTACTATTCAGACCCTCAGACTGAAACACTTCCAGATTCTATCGCTCACTTAGTGATTCACAGCGAGACATTAATGTCATCCTTGGATATAACTCTAGAAAAAGGAAATGAACTCCGCTATGAATTTACCCAGTCACAAAGTATCTTTAGAAATCCCACAACTGATGGAATTCGTTGTGAAATAAATGATACAACTGCTACGATTCTTGTGTCTGGTAGCGGTGACTTGACCGTAAAAATCCCATCTAATGTTTCAACAATTACAATGGAAGCACCTGCTGGAGATGTAGATATCAACGATATCAAACTTGATGAATTCAACTGCCACAACAAATCTGGAGATGTTTCTATTAGCCGCGTTGAAATGAAACGTGCTGACTTTACGATGTTAGCAGGTGACTTAGATGTCTCTGATTCGAACTTCGATGAAATTAGCATGAAGCTATCTGCTGGTGATGTGGACTTAACAAATACAACAGGTAATCTATATGCCAATATCGCAGCTGGTGATATTGATATTCAAAAACACGCCGCAAATGTTATTCAACTCTCCGCAGCTGCAGGGGATATCGATATGGAAGTATCCTCTCCTATCATCGAAGTAAAGACAACTGCAGGTGACATCGATTTAGATGTTCATGGAGAAATTCAAAATATCCAAGTCACATCTACCGCCGGTGATATCGACATGACAACAGAAACAACAGACTACCATGCAAGTCTCTCCACAAACTTCGGAGATATTGACTTTGACGATGATTTACCATACCAAAAGCTCCGTCATAAAAAATACATTGTCGGTGATGGAAAAGGTGAAATTGTCATCAAAACAAATGCTGGCGATATCGACTTTCACTAACAGCCTACACTAGGCTGTTTTTTATTTGTTGATATATACATAAACAAAAAATAAATCTTAAGGAATACTTTAAAATTGTCACAATTTGTTCGGTATATAATTCACTCGTACATGGCAAATCTAAACACTGTAGAAATCATGGGCGGAAGGAAATATATATGAAAAAGAGGAATTATTTCGCTGTAATTTTATCATTTTTAATGACATTAACAGCTCTTATCAGTTGGACTAAAACAAACGTTATCGCTGATGGTGGTCCAAAACAAGTTGATGCGACAATCACAAACTTTAGATTTATGAATCTATCTAGAACAAATGTTGGAGATATCTACTATACTGATAACTTCTACTTTAACTTAGATTGGGCAACTAATAATACAGGCGCAACATTAAAAGCAGGTGACTACTTCACAATTGATCTGCCTGATACAGTTATGTTCTCAGCAGACTCAAGTCCTGTCGACTTTGACCTCTATGACCAGGATGGATCAGGAGCAGTAATCGCAAGAGCACATATCACTCCAGGTACAACTGGCGCAACCGCAAAAGTAGTATTCACAGACTGGGTTGATAATCGCTACAACGTTAATGGTAATATTCAACTATCTGCTAGATTTGATTTAACAAGGGTTCCTATTAATCAATCTAGTTCATTCACTATTACTGTTAATGCAGGACAACCTAATACATCATCTTCAACGGGTTCCGTCAATGTTGATGGGCCACAGATTTTAAATAATGAAACGCTACATAAATTTGCTTGGTATGACACAACCAACCCAAATATCGCAAACTGGGAAATTCGCATCAACCATAGACAAGCAATACTACCAAATGCAATTATCCACGATACCATCGTTGGCTCTAACGAAAGAATTTTACCAAATACAATTCGCTTATTTACAGTTCAGATGGATCAATATGGTAATGATATTACCGGAACATCAACACCAGTTAACTTAGCAGGAAAACTAACAATGTCTGATAACGACCAGACATTTACAATCAATGTTGGAAATATTAATGGGGAACAGTATCGTCTCACTTATCAATCTACATACACAGAAGGTACTGATTTAAACAACACCCTCACATTAACATCTAATGGTCAAACTTATGATTTTGATGCACACTTTACAAGAGCTTACTCTGGAGGTTCTGGTTCAGGTGACCTCGCACACAAAATCAAATTAACAAAAGTTGACGAAGACGATAACTCAATCACTTTAGCTAACGCAGTATTTACAGTTACACAACCAGATGGTACAACATTTAATCTAACAACAGGCGCAGATGGTACTGTTACTTCTGAAGCTTTAGTACAAGGTACTTATAAAGTAAAAGAGACAACCGCTCCTGCTGGTTATGAATTAAATAACACAGAATATACATTACAAGTAACAGCTACGGATGGTGCGTTACAAACCATCTCCGACAAACCAACCAAGACAAATATCTCTGTCACAAAGACATGGGTAGGTCCAAAAGCAGGTCCTATCACAGTTCACTTATTCGCTAATGGAACAGATACAGGTACAACTCTAACATTAGATGATACAAATAACTGGACAGCTAGTTTCACTAATGTACGTAAGTACGATCAAAGCGGTACAGAGATCCAATACACGATTAGTGAAGATACTGTTAATGGTTATGACGCCACAATCACCGGCAATCAAACAACAGGCTTCACCATCACAAACACAGAGCGACCACAGAATCCTACTACACCAAAGACAAGCGATTCTACAAATATCTATCTCTACATTGGAATGATGTTCGTTGGCATTATCGCTAGCGGTTACCTCTTCTCAAAGAGAAAATCATATAGATAGTTTAAAAGCCATCGCAATACACGATGGCTTTTCTTTTGCACAAAAAAACTGGAATTCTTCCAGTTATAGAATTTCGATAAATTTCTTTGTTTCTTCTTCTTTCTTCTGTTCTGTTGGTAATTCAATCTTTAAGATACCATTATCAAATGAAGCGTGAATATCTGTATCTTTAATTGCATCACCTACATAGAATGTACGAGATGTACTACCACTGAATCTTTCCTGACGTAAGATTCTACCCTTATCATCAGTTTCTTCATCAGAAGACGAACGAGCAGCGCTGATTGTTAGATTACCATTGAATAAGCTAATGGATACTTCATCCTTCTTATAACCAGGAACTTCTACTTCCAAGATGTACTTTCCATCTTTCTCGCGAACATCTGTCTTTAAAATATTATTTCCTGTGAATACTGGAGCTCTAAACACATCATCAAACATATCATTGAATAAATCATTCTTTCTTGTTGTCATATATTTCATATCATATACCTCCTAAGGCCTTTCACCTTACACATACTAATATACTCATATTTTTAGCACTGTCAATACTTAAGTGCTAATTATTTTATAAATTTTTATAAAACTATATTCATAATATATAAAAAGCCTTTATTTAAAGGCTTTTTATCATTATCACAGAAATTAAATGATTGCTAATTAATTTCCGTATTTATATAGAATGAAGGATTCGTCATCCGATTGTAGGTGGATATCTTTTCCTTCTATCGTATAGCGATAGACTTTCGTTTCATCATTCATTGTCATCTCAAGTTGGTTACCGTGGTTCTTCCAGTGAAAGGCAATCTTTGTAAGATCATCATAATAAACGCCTGAATAATCTGGATTAAATTGGATAGTAATATCATCTTCATAATCAGGAAACCAAACCCCTACAAAATCATATTTTCTTGTCTCTTGATAAAAGAAGTTCAGAATAAACAACAATACTAGTATTGGTATTCCATTCTTTAATATCTTCGCTATCAAGTTTTTCTGTTTCTTTGATAGTTCCATTGTATTTCTCCATATGTAATCATATACCTTTCGCAAAATAATACAAAACAACATATAGGAAACGACAGATATTTCTGCCGTTTATTCTGTGTATAAGTCTCTTAGTCTTTGTAATGCGTCTTTATCAAGATTGTATTCTTTTTCAAAGTATTCATCATAGTTTTCATACTTCTCTTTAATACGCTTGAGCGAATAATCAGCGTTGGTATATGTCACTCCCTCGTACGCCAGTAACATACCCGCAAGTTCCCCATCTAATTTTGTCAGTGGGAAATCCTTCCTGAAACGTTCGATATATTCCTTACGGTATTCATTCGTTAACATGTAGTCATACATCGCTGTCTCTTCGTCTACACCAAGTGCTAGTAGAATTAAGATTGCCGCAATTCCTGTACGATCTTTTCCAGCGGAACAATGGAATAGGATTGGTACATTGCCTGCCACAATATCCTCAAACATTCTCTTATATGCATAAGAGAATGGCAAGTTACCATACACCTTATGTGTAAATTCATCATTGCATTCTTTGGAATAGACATTTTCTGCGATGAGTGCAGCTGGCGAAAAGTTTACTTCCGTTCCATCTGCACGTGCCGCAGCAGATGAATGAATGTATTCGGCACCTTTCAACGTTGGATCTGGTGAATCCTTCACTTCTTCCTTTGAACGTAAATCATAAATCTTCTTAATATTTAAAGAATTCAAAATTTTAAGTTCTGCTTGATCAAAGTCCATTAAGCGACTGCTACGAAAGAAATACCCTTTCTTAACATGTTTGCCATTTTGAGTCTTGTAACCACCTAGATCGCGTAAGTTTCTTTTCTTTTCAATGCCGAGAATATCACTCATTTCTTTACCCCCAAAATCCTTTCTGCAGTTTCAATCTGTTCTTTTGTAGGTTGTGGCGTATCCATTAGAGGGTAACTGATACCCATCTTCTCGTATTTCGAGATACCTAACACATGATATGGCAACACTTCTACTCTTTCAACAGAATCTAACGTATCGATAAATTCTCTGAGTTTCTTTAAATCCTCTTCGTTTGCGGTAATGCCTGGAACCAGAACATGTCGAATCCACATTGGAATATGATGATTTGAAAGATATTTCGCACACTCTAGAATATTTTCGTTGGATGCACCTGTTAGATACCGATGCACTTTATCATCAATCTCTTTTAAATCAAAGAGTACCAAGTCTGTTACTTTCATTAATCGTTCAAACTTTGAGAAAAATGGCTCTTCATATGTAAATGGATTGCCAGCTGTATCTAAAGTACAGTGGATACCATGCTTATGTGCTAGTTCAAATAGTTCAATCATGAAATCCATTTGTAATAAAGCTTCTCCTCCAGATACAGTGATTCCACCACCGTTGACCCAGTAGTTTTTATAGCGTAATGCCTTTTGTAATACTTCTTCTGCGGTATAGAGTTCTCCTCCAGCCATCTCCCAAGTATCTGGATTATGGCAATATTTACAACGCATATTACAACCTTTTAAAAATATAATAAATCGTACTCCAGGTCCATCAACTGCCCCGAAGGTTTCAAATGAATGTATGCGTCCCTTCATATTCTCACTCCTTTATATCTTTTTGATAAAAATGACTCTGTAGATAACAGAGTCATTTTACCAAACTATAGTCCTGTTTTACACAAGAACAATTACATATGATCGTGGAATGTTCTTGCGATAACGTCCAACTGTTGTTCTCTTGTTAGAGAGATAAACTTAACTGCATATCCGGAAACACGGATTGTGAAGTTAGCGTATTCTGGCTTCTCTGGATGTTCCATCGCATCAACGAGCTTCTCCTTACCGAAGACGTTAACGTTGAGGTGGTGAGCACCTTGGTCAAAGTAACCATCTAATACGTTTACAAGGTTGTTAGATCTTTCAACATCACTATGACCTAATGCATTAGGATCCATTGTCTGTGTATTAGAAATACCATCTAATGCCCAGTGATATGGAAGTTTTGTTAATGAGTTTAGTGACGCAAGTAATCCATTCTGCTCTGCACCATAAGATGGGTTAGCACCTGGAGCTAATGGTGTCCAAGCACGACGGCCATCTGGCATATTACCTGTGTACTTACCATAAACAACATTTGATGTGATTGTCAAAATTGAAGTTGTAGCTTCTGAGTTACGGTATGTGTGGTGCTTCTTGATCATTGTGATGAATGTCTTCAATAACCATACACCGATTTCATCTGCACGGTCATCATCATTACCATACTTAGGGAAGTCTCCCTCAATCTCATAGTCAACAACTAATCCATTTTCATCACGAACAGTCTTAACCTTGGCATACTTGATTGCGGATAGTGAGTCAATAACATGGCTGAATCCGGCAATACCTGTAGCGAATGTTCTTCTTACATCTGTATCAATTAAAGCCATTTCAGCTGCTTCATAGTAATACTTATCATGCATGTATTGGATGAGGTTCAAGATGTTTACATATAAACCTGCTAACCAATCTAGCATCTGTAGATACTTCGCTTCTACTTCGGCGTAGTCTAAGTATTCAGAAGTAATTGGACGATATGCTGGTCCAACTTGCTTAAAGCTCTTTTCATCTACACCACCATTGATAGCGTATAGAAGTGCCTTTGCGAGGTTTGCACGAGCACCGAAGAACTGCATTTCCTTACCTGTCTGTGTAGCAGATACGCAGCAGCAGATGCTGTAATCATCTCCCCATTCAGGGCGCATTACATCGTCATTTTCATACTGAATAGAACTTGTTGTGACAGAAATCTTAGCCGCATACTTACGGAAGTTTTCTGGTAAACGGGATGAGTACAATACTGTTAAGTTAGGTTCTGGTGAAGGACCCATATTTTCTAATGTATGTAAGAAACGGAAGTCGTTCTTTGTAACCATAGAGCGACCATCCATACCCATACCTGCAACTTCTAGTGTTGCCCAAACTGGGTCGCCAGAGAATAATTCATTATATGCAGGAATACGAGCAAACTTAACCATACGGAACTTCATAACGATATGGTCAATTAATTCCTGTGCTTCGCTTTCTGTTAATGTGCCTGCTTCTAAATCTCTTTCGATATAAATATCTAAGAATGTAGAAATACGTCCTACAGACATCGCAGCACCATTCTGTGTCTTGATAGCTGCTAAATAACCAAAGTATAACCACTGAACTGCTTCCTTAGCGTTAGATGCTGGAGCGGAAATATCATATCCATATACAGCAGCCATCTTCTTCATGCCTTCTAATGCACGAATCTGTTCAGATAGTTCTTCTCTTTGACGGATGACATCATCAACCATTGTGCCATCGCCACAGTTTAACTTATCTTCTTCTTTCCACGCGATCAATTGGTCAACACCATATAAAGCTACACGACGGTAGTCACCAACGATACGTCCACGGCCATAAGTATCTGGTAAACCAGTGATAACGTGGCTACTTCTAGCAGCCTTCATTTCTGGTGTATACGCATCAAATACAGCCTGGTTATGTGTCTTGTGATACTCTGTAAAGATCTTATGTAATTCTGGATTTGGTGTATAGCCATATGTAGATAAAGCTTCTTCTGCCATACGGATACCACCATAAGGCATAAACGCTCTCTTTAAAGGCTTGTCTGTTTGAAGACCTACAACCTTTTCCAAATCCTTTAAGGATTCATCAATATAGCCTGGGCCATAAGCAGTTAAGCCTGATACTACATCAGCCTCTTCATCTAGAACGCCACCCTTTGCACGTTCAGCCTTCTGCAATTCCTGTAACTTGCCCCAAAGCTTGTTAGTCGCATCTGTTGCGTCAGCCAAGAAACTCTCATCACCATCATATGGTTTGTAGTTTGCTTGGATGAAGTCGCGAACATTGCATTCTTCCTTCCAGTTTCTGCCCTGGAAGCCTTGCCATTTTTCATTATTTAGCATTGTTTTCTCCTCCGTCTACCTAACGTTTTTCATTTTAAATGAAAGCTGTTTGTACGTCCAATGATATTATCAGATTATTTTTTTTATTTGTGAATTTCACCCTGTTTTTGTTTGAAATTCCAACAATGTTAGTCAATAATCCGAATGACATGCAAGCACGTACAGACCATCATTTTCGTGGTTAGTTTTAGTAAACTAACTGAATTATACGCCCATGTATTTATCCTTGCAAGAACTAAGTTAACAAATTAACAAAGGGTCAGACATGATAGTCTAACCCCAAAATAGATTATAACAGAAGTTCTTATCGATATGTAATTTCCATCATTATTTGAATCCTATCGACGATCAACCATTCATGCATAGTTTAATTCTCGATTCTCCAACCTTTTGCGTCTCTACGAGATTTGATAAAGCCAGCATAGATTCCACCATTCTGAATCAGTTCCTCATGTTTCCCTTCTTCTTGTAGAGAACCATCATTAATGACAAGTATATGATCTACACTTTCTACTGTGCTAATGCGATGTGCAATGGATATAACTGTCTTTCCTTTACATAGTTCATCAATCGCAGCTAGAATTTCTGCCTCATTTTCTGGGTCTACACTTGATGTAGCTTCGTCCAACAGAATGATTGGCGCATCCTTTAACAACGCACGAGCAATACTGATGCGTTGTTTTTCACCACCGCTGAGGTTAGCACCGCCTTCTCCGATGATGGTTTCGTATCCCTGTGGAAGTTTTGATATAAACTCAGCACAGCGTGCTTTCTTACACACATCATAAATTTCTTGGTCACTCGCTTCTGGTTTTGCGAAGCGGATATTATTCATAATCGTATCGTTGAATAAATATACATCTTGGAATACGACAGACATCTGTTTAAATAATGTCTCTACTGTATACTCACGAATATCCTTTCCTGCTAGATATATCGCTCCCTTATCTACATCCCAGAAACGCGAGAGAAGATTGACAATTGTCGTCTTACCACATCCACTTGGTCCTACAATTGCGACTTTTTCATTTTGTTTAATTTCAAAACTGAGGTCTTTGATTACAGGTGTATCTTTCCGATAACCAAACCACACATGGTCAAAGCGAATATCTAAAGGTCCATTAATTGTAGTTTGTGCACCTTCCTCTAATTGAGGAATTTGGAATACATCATCCAAGTACTTTTGTTGACCAGGGATCTTTGCGTATAGGAAAGCTGTATCACTTAATGGAGCTAAGCCTAAGAAGATTAAATAAGATCCCACCAACATGGTCATACAATTCGCAAAGTTAATCTCTTCATGCATGTATAGATGAACTGTAAGAATGATTAAGATAACACTCGCGGCATTTACGATAAAACTATAAATTTTAGCACGCCATGAAAACTCTACCTCACAACGAATATCAACTTCCTTCTTCTTCGCATAAAGGTCTTTTGCCTTTTCTTGAATCATATTTTTAACAGGATTATCTTCGTTAATCGGATATGTTCTTAAAACAGACATGCCACGAATCATATCGATTACCGCAAAATTCATCTCTTGTTCAACTTTATGTTGTAGAGGAACATTTCTCATTGCGATTTTATAAAGTTTACCTAATGTAAATGATAGTATCACTAACACTGGAATCATGAATAACCCTAACGTTACATTCATCTTTAACATTGCAATGGTTAATAAGATGGAAATTCCAAATCCAGCAATCACGCCAGTGACTAACATCATGGTAAAGTTTTCAAGTGCGTTTATTGATGTCGTCATAGCACCTTGAATATTTCCTAGTTTTGCGTCATCGAAATATCCTAACGGAGCTTTCTTTAATTCATCTCCTACCTGCAAGCGGAAATTTCTAAACATGACATAGCCTTCCGCCGAAACAAGGATATCCTCCAAGTAACGGAATACAAAGTGGAATAAGATTCCACCAACCATAATCATTAGGCAATTCCATATCACCGTAGCTGTTAATGCATGTATGTTCAAGAACGCAATATACAACGCACCAAAGATAAACATAAAACTAAAATTTTTGAAGAACGCAAAGAATAAGCCAAAGATAAACTTCACTTTATCTTTTCCAACTAATTCAAATAATCTACGAAAGTAGTTCATTCAACCACCTCCTTACCACTGTAGCTTTGCCATAGTTTTTGATACGCAGAAGAATTCTGTATTAATTCTTTGTGGGTACCGATGCTTTCAATCTTGCCATGACCTAACACCATAATTTGATCAGCACCTACAATTGTATTCAGTCGATGAGCCACAACAATCAGTGTCTTATCCTTCATTAATCTGCTTAGCGCTTCTTGGATCTTCGCTTCATTTTCAACATCTGCATATGCAGTAGCTTCATCTAGTATGATGCACTG
Source organism: uncultured Solobacterium sp. (assembly GCF_963517755.1). Lineage (NCBI taxonomy): Bacteria > Bacillati > Bacillota > Erysipelotrichia > Erysipelotrichales > Erysipelotrichaceae > Solobacterium > uncultured Solobacterium sp. Next base: position 4,236 of record NZ_CAUQGG010000013.1, on the reverse strand, counting down.
TGCATCCGCTAGCATCGCTCTAGCAAGTGTAATACGTTGTCTTTCACCACCCGAGAGAAACTTTCCACAATCACCCGCATTTGAATTTAAGCCTTCTGGCAACCGTTCAATTAGTTCTAAGCAGTTCGCTGCTTTCAAAGCCGCTTGAATCTCTTCATCCGTTGCGTCTGCTTTTGCGATCTTTAGATTCTCACGGATACTTGTGTCAAATAAGAAATTGTCTTGTGCAACATACGCTACATGTTTCATAAGTTGTGATGTTGGTATACTTTTGACATCTTGATTACCAAAGTAAATTCTTCCATCATCCGCATCAAAGAACCCCGCCATTAACTTGGCAATTGTAGACTTTCCACTTCCGCTTTCTCCAACAATCGCAAATACAGAATTTGGTTTTACTTCAAAGTTGATATCATGTAATACTTCAATACCCTTTTCATATGAGAATGATACATTTTCAAATCGATAACATTGATCGGATAGTGTTACTTCCTGATTAGGTCTTACAAGCTCAGGCATCGTAAGCACTTTACGAATCATGCGGAATCCCGTTTCAATTGAGGAGTAGATTTCCATACTCATCATAATTTGGAATGCATTTGGAATAATCGATAACGGTAAGATTAAGCCCAACATAAGCTGCCACATATTGATGATTTGTTGTGAGTACAAATATAAACCAACTGGTAACGTTCCAAGAATTGGTGAATTTACAAACGCAAATAATATAGCCATCGCAATCCAGCTTTGTTTCCACCAATCTAATGTAGAGGAGAAGTAGTAATTAACAGAATCTGTAAACTTTTGATAACTACGTCTACTCTGTCCAAACGTCTTAATGACATGAATTCCATTTACATATTCAACGATTCTAGCATTTAAATCTTGATTGGAATTGAGCCAAGTATACATACGCTCATCACTGTTATGATACATGATGATAAATCCTAAAATAATAAATGGAACACTCACAAAACATGCTAGACCTAAACGATAATCCACCACGAATAGAAGGATGGTTGCTAGGATTGGGTGTAATAAACGAGAAGGTAACTCAGGCATGACATGCGCAATCCAATCCTCCAAAGAGCCAACTCGATCAACGATTAGCGCTTTATAATATCCTATCGGTGTTGATGTAACATACCCAAGTGGAACACGTTCTAACTTCTCACTTAATTTTTCACGAATACTTCTAAGAATCTCAAATGAAATTCGATGACTCTTTACACTAGATAAACATGTTAATGTGCATTGTAGCGCAAGAGCCAGCAGTGTTAATCCCCCATATAAGTAAATTTTTTGTAAATCTATATGATTTGAAATTACTGCTGTTGCGACATATGCCGCAAAGAAATAAGATGTAAACTTTAAACTTTCACCAAAACATGCAAGCATAATCGATATACGCATTTTTCCTTGTAACTGTGGAGCAAAGGAGAACAACCATTTATTGACCAAGCTTGGACTAATGGCATCCTTTTTCTTCGTTTCTATCGACCGCTTAACATCTTCTTTTATTTTCTCTTCAATCTCCATTTAGTTCTCCTTTAGGTGTCCCTTTAATATTGAATAGCCAATGTATACACCAATGACAGATAAAATGAACGTAATAACTGTTCCAAGAATTCCCATTACACCTTGTGTTGCCTTGACCATCTCTAACATTTGATCTGGCTTTTGTCCTCTTGCAATCCATTCATTCATATATTGTTCCGCAAAGAAACATGCAGGAATAATACCACCTAAAGCATTTCCAACATGGATAAAACCTGACGCAATCGCAACCTTTAGCACACTTGGCTTATTTGATGTGGATGCGATAACATCCGCTAAAACAGCTCCTATCATGGATGTAATAAACCAAGGTAGATAACCAGCTCCCATCAGTGCGAATACACCCATAATGATGAGTTCCATCAGGGTAAATTGCCACATTTTACCAATCTTACGACTGATAAAGATTAAGATTGCCCCAGATAATAGTCCACAAACACCTGGACTAATCGCATGTCCAAATGGACCCATTAGCGAAATTATCATCATTGCTACAAAATACACAATGATATATAACGCTGTCAGTAAAGCAAGTAATACAAAATCCTTCATCTTCAAATTCATGATTCATCCCTCATTTCTATAAAAATTTGATTGAATTCAGATAAATGTTCCGCATCAAGCGAAATATCTTTTTTTACAGTTTTATCTTTTAAATACACAACACGATTACTGATATAGCGAATAAACTCGTAATCATGCGATATGACAATGACACATGCTTTCTTTTTTAACTCTTGAATTTCTTTTGCAACTCTATGCATAGATATTAGGTCTAAACCACTGGTTGGTTCATCGAAAATGATAACTTTACGATTACTCAAGATTCCTAGTGCGACTTGTATACGCTGTTTCTGTCCACCACTCAAAGAGAATGGATGCGTATCTGCGTACTTTGTCAGTTGTAAATAATCCATCACATCCCGTATATCTTTTTGACTAATCTTATGATCAGCGATTTCAAGCTCTGCTTGTACGGATGTACCAAATAATTGGTAATCCGCATCTTGCATAATATAGAAAGGCATCTCTCCATTTATTTCCCCATGCGTGCATGGAATACTCTTGCACAGTAATCGTGCTAGCGTTGTCTTGCCAACTCCGTTTGTACCAACAATTGCAGTAACTTCGTTGGTAAAGAAATCTAATGATATGTCCTTTAAGATATCTTTGTATGAAATACCCACTAACGAAAGAACTTTTTCTTTCTTTTCACTAGGTATTTGAAATGGAATATCCATCGCAAATAAATCAAAGCTTCGTGTGTCATAGTTTGATTTTTTAAATAGCTCTTCACTATTGAAGATTTGCATCTTACCGTCATTAAATAGGAAAACACGACTGATTAATCCACTTAGATAATAGAAGCGATGATCCGCAATCAAGACGGTATACCCTTCTTGTTTTAATTTCTCAACCAACGTTCTAAATACATACGTATTGTGATAATCAAGGTTGGCAGACGGTTCATCTAACAAGATGATTTTTTGTCCCAACATCATTGCGGAGGCTATCGCTACCATTTGGCGCTCTCCTCCGGATAACTGGAAGATGTCTCGATTCAATAACTTTTGAATTTTTAGTAGTGTAGTGACTTGTTGAAGTTGTGCTTCCATTGCATCATTCTTACAACCATAATTCTCCATACTGAATACAAGTTCACTGGTTGTATTCGTTGTAAAGAATTGACTACGTGGATTTTGAAATACAGAACTGATATGACGACTAATCTCTGCCATACTCATAGCCTTTGTATTTTGATCATTGAGTAAGATTTCCCCTTGCAGTGTTCCTTCGACAACACGAGGAATCAGCCCATTGAGACATTTCAAGAATGTAGATTTACCACTACCACTATTACCAGTCACCAAAATGATTTCGCCTGGCTCTAGCGCAAAATGAACATCTTGAATTCCTTCCGAACTATCTTGATATTGGAAGGAAATGTTCTTACCCTCTACGACATACGAACCCATAACATCTCTCCCACTAGTCCTAAGCAAATCGCAACTGTAACAAGCGCATCCTTCATTCCAAAGCGAATATTGTAATATGACGTCCTTCTTCCCATGCAATCAATTCCCTTGCAAAGTCCAGCAGATGTTAACTCATCTGCTAAAATCAAACAACGAAATAATTGTGGTACCACAAAATATCCAAAACTCTTTACGATACTTTTCATCTCAAAACGAATCCCACGTAGACGCATCGATTCATTGATATATCGTAATTCTCGAAAGAATGTTGGTATATATCGTAACGTAATACTTAACGCTATAATGAACGCTCTTGGTACATGAATACTCTGTAAAGCAGAAATTACCTCAGATGGTTGATAATCATACATCAAGATAAGCGCCACAATATATGTTGGCATCAATCGAACAATCATCATGAATAACATCGAAACAAACTGCACTACTTCAATGCTACTCAACATCAAAAGCTGTTGCCCTAAATAGAATAAAATTGTAATTCCGATAGCTTTACATAATCTTTTATATTTCTTCATGTAAAGCAAAAATAGACTGCTGACAATAAAGAAATACAAAGGAATCCATCTATCATGTACAAACATCAAGATACATGGAATCAATATATTATAGAAAATCAAAACAAGCGGATTAATACGGTATCTCACATTGCCCTCTTTCTAAAGTTAGTTTAGGTTAACTAACC
>NZ_CAUQGG010000012.1:0-45242 GCF_963517755.1 uncultured Solobacterium sp. | reverse complement strand
AGCACGTTGCCGGGTCATCGAGAGCATGGTTTTCCATCGCTCTCCCTTTTTTTATACTTTTTATGTAAAGTTAGTGCTGACTTATAGCGCTTTTTATAAATCGTATTATAATGGTTTGGTGAGGTTTTCTATATGAAAGATTTAAGTTTAATTACAAAATCAGCTGATGAAACAAGAGAGCTTGGCGCTAAGATTGGTAAGCATAGTGAAGCTGGTATGGTCATCTTATTAGATGGTGACTTGGGTGCTGGTAAGACTTGTTTGACACAAGGTATTGCGAAGGGATTAGATATTAGTCGTAGCGTTACAAGTCCAACATTTACGATTCAAAAGATTTACCATGGAAGACTCTTGTTAAATCATATTGATGCATATCGTTTAGAAGGTGTTCATCAGGATTTAGGCTTTGATGAATATTTAAATGATGAGGGATTGACGGTTATTGAATGGTCACAATTTAGCCCTGATTTAGTTCCTGAGGAACATTTAAAGATTTCTATTCAATTATTAGAGAATGGCGATCGTGAATTTACTTTCCATGCGATTGGAAAGAAGTATGAAGATTTATTGGAGGTTCTAGCATGATTACTTTATGTATGGATACAAGTCATATCTATTTATCACTTGCGTTAATTCGTGATAATGAAATTATTGGTGAAGTACAGGAAGAGTGCTGGAAACATCAATCAGAAGAAATTTTCCCTAAACTTGAAGAAATGTTATCAAAATTATCTTTAAAGAGTGATGATATTGATCAGATTGTTATTACAAAGGGACCTGGTAGTTATACCGGTGTTCGTATTGCAATGACGATTGCGAAAGTATTCTGTTCCATGACGCATAAGCCACTGTATACTCTTCCTACGATGTTGTTGTATGCTGGCTTGGATGATTGTCGTGTAGTATTGGATGCACGTGGTAAACGTGTATATACTTGTGCCTATAAAAATGGCAAGGCTGTTGAAGAAGAACGAGTTGAATATATCGATGATCTTGAAAATGTGGTACGTGATGAAAAGCTCGTTGGTGATGGTCAATTATTTGGGAAAGAAACGTATTACCCAAACATGGCAAAGAACTTCTTGTTGTTAAAAAATGAGTGGCAGAAAGCAGAGAATGTGCATTTGATTGTGCCAGAGTATTTAAAGTCATCCGATGCATATAATATTCATAAATAATGATTCGAAAGATGATAGAAACAGATCTTTCGAAAGTCGTAGATCTTGAAAATATTTGTTTTCCAAAAGGGGGATGGACTTTAGCACAGTTTCGTTATGAACTTTTGGAAAATCCTTTCTCCAACTTATTGGTTTTTGAAGAGAATCAAGCAATCATTGGATATATTGATTGGTGGATTACTTATGAACAAGCTCAACTTGCAAATATTGCGGTTCATCCTGAAAGTTGGAAACAAGGTATTGGTCAACAATTATTGAATGAAGCTCTTCAAAACGCAATTGAAGAAGAGTGTGAAAATATGACATTGGAAGTACGTATATCAAATGAACGTGCAATTCAATTCTATGAAAAAAACGGGTTTATTTCTGTGAATACTCGCAAGAATTATTATGATGATGGCGAGAATGCATATCTAATGATTAAACCCTTAGGAGGTTTATAAATGACATTGATTTTAGCTTTAGAATCAAGCTGTGATGAAACAGCGTGTGCAATTATTAAGGATGGTAAAGAAATATTATCTAATATCGTATCATCACAGATAAATGTTCATACACAATATGGTGGTGTTGTGCCAGAGGTAGCTAGCCGTATCCACGTTGAAAATATATCAACAGTTATTGATGAAGCATTAAAGAAAGCCAATCTAACTATGGATGATATTGATGCGATTGCATATACGCAAGGACCTGGTTTAATTGGTTCGCTACATGTAGGTGTACAAGCGGCGAAGACAATTGCTTGGACATTCCATAAGCCATTAATACCAATCAATCATATGACAGGTCATATCTGGGCAAATAACTTTGTGGCAGATTTAAAGTTCCCATTACTAGCATTAGTGATTTCTGGGGGACATACACAACTTGTATATATGGAAAATGATTGGGATTATAAAGTCATCGGCACAACAAAGGATGATGCGATTGGGGAAGCATACGATAAGGTATCACGCGTATTAGGTACAGGCTATCCTGGTGGACCGGTTATTGATCGTATGGCAAAAGAGGGTAAAGAACATTATAAGTTACCATCCCCAAAGACAGATGGTGTATATGATTTTAGTTTCTCAGGCTTGAAGACAGCTGTATTACAGTTAATTCAACGTGAAGAAAAAGCAGGTAATGAAATCATCAAAGAAGATGTAGCATATGCTTTCCAGGAAACTGCATTAGGACAATTAACAGGAAAGACATTACAGGCTGTCGAGGATTTAAAGCCAAAGATGTTAGTCTTAGCAGGTGGTGTAGCAGCTAACTCAAGATTAAGACAGTTAATGACTGAGAAGATGCAAGCATATCCAAATACACAACTAGTGATTCCACCTATGTATTGTTGTACAGATAATGCGGCAATGATTGGTGCAGTTGGTTATGTTGCGTACAAACATGGATTATTTGGAGATCTTGCGGCAGCGGCTGATCCAGGCCTCATGATGCCAGGCGAAGAATAAAATTTAGCAAATTTTTCACAAATGGTGTTAAAATAGAGGACGGTGATAAATATGAGCGAAAAGAAAGTACCAAAGGCAACATTACAACGGTATCCTGTCTATTTAAAAGCATTACGTAAGCTACATGCAGATGGGATAAACAGAATTATGTCTAGGGAGTTGGCTGACTATGTATCTATCGAGTCAACAACAATCCGTCGTGACTTTAGTTTTTTAGGAAACCTTGGTAAGCAAGGTTATGGTTATAACGTTGAGGATTTAATCAGTATTTTCTCCAATCAGCTTGGTGTAAACTTTGATGAGAAGATTATTCTTGTCGGTGCTGGTAACCTTGGAAAAGCGTTATTGAATTACAATCACTGGAACCATATTGTCGGTGAAATCGTATGTGCATTTGATTTACATCCAGAGAATGTAAAGAAGGCATCTGTACCTGTATATAGTATGGATGAGATAGCTGAAAAGATGCCAAAAGGCTGCCGTATCGCTATTTTGTGTATCTCACAAGATGTACAGAAGACAGTAGATTTATTGGTTGCACATGGCATTCATGGATTTGTAAGTTTTGCGATGGAACATTTCTCGGTTCCATCAGGAGTATATGTACGACAGGTAGATGTCGTATCTAGTATTCAGGAATTGGTATTTGAAACCAATGCAATGAATAACTAATGTAGAAATAAGAATGGAGATTGAATAAGTATGCCTACAGAAATGAGTATCCGCGAACTATATCAGTTAGCGAAAGATGGAACAACACTAGAACTAGACCAGTTAGATTTTATCCAATTACAGGGATGGGTTCGTACAAACCGTGCTGGTAAGAATGTGTCTTTTATTGCCTTGAATGATGGAACATTCTTTAAGAATGCACAGATTGTGTATTCTTCTGATACTCTTTCCAATTACGCTGAAGTTGCCAAGTACTTAACAGGTACAGCAGTTTCTGTTGTTGGTAAATTTGTATTAACACCAGAAGCTTCTCAGCCATTTGAAATTCAGGCAACTGAAATCAATTTAGAAGGTGAATGCGATAGCACATACCCTTTACAGAAGAAGAGACATACATTTGAGTACTTACGTGAAATTGGTCATTTAAGACCACGTACGAATACTTTCTCTGCTGTATTTAGAGTACGTTCTGTGCTAGCAATGGCAATTCATCAATTCTTCCAAGATCAAGGATTTGTATATGTACATACACCAATCATTACAGGTGCTGATGCGGAAGGTGCAGGCGAAACATTTACAGTTACAACACGTGAAGATGGAAACTATGAAGAAGATTTCTTTGGCAAGCATGCGTCACTAACAGTATCTGGTCAGTTGCAAGCAGAAGCCTATGCAATGGCATTTAGAGATATCTATACATTTGGACCAACTTTCCGTGCTGAAAATTCTAATACAACAACACACGCAGCTGAGTTCTGGATGATTGAACCAGAAATGGCCTTTGCGGATTTAGATTACAGTATGGATGTAATCGAGGATATGTTAAAGTACTGTATTAACTATGTCATGGAAATGTGTCCAGAAGAGCTTGCGTTCTTCAATGAAAGAATTGATACATCTCTATTAGAACGTCTTGAGCATGTAAGAACTTCAACTTTCAAGCGTTTACCATACACAGAAGCAATTGAAATCTTAAAGAATGCAGATGTTAAGTTTGAAAACAACAACATTCACTGGGGTATGGATTTAAACACAGAACACGAGCGTTACATTACAGAGAAAGTTGTTAAAGGTCCTACATTCTTAATCGACTACCCAGAAGAGATTAAGGCATTCTATATGCGTCGTAATGACGATGGTAAGACAGTTGCGGCATGCGACTTATTAGTGCCAGGTATTGGTGAACTTGTTGGAGGAAGCCAACGTGAAGAAAGACTAGACATTCTAGAAAAGAAGATGGAAAGTCTTGGCATGAATGTAGATAGTTATCAGTGGTATCTCGACTTACGTAGATATGGTGGTTGCCAACATGCAGGTTTTGGCTTAGGATTTGAACGCTTAGTAATGTATATTACAGGTATGGAAAATATTCGTGACGTTATTCCTTTCGCAAGAACACCACGAAACTTAAACTTCTAAAAGAAATTATGATATGGGAGTGGTAATGCAAGCGGCTGCCACTTCCATTTTTATGGAGGTAACGATGTTATATCAAGTTAGTAAAGCCTCAAAATATTATGGCGTCGATACAATCTTTGAAGATGTTAATTTTGAGATTAAAGGTACAGAGAAGATTGCCCTTGTTGGTAGAAACGGTTGTGGTAAAACAACCTTTTTACGCTGTATGTGTGGGGAAGAACAATTTGATAAAGGGACGATTTCACAACAGAATAATACGGTCATTGGGTACTTATCACAGAAGGTATTGCCACATGATGAAAGAACTGTTGAGGAAGAACTACGTCTTATTTATGAACCGGTATTTGCGATGCAAGCAAGAATGCATGAATTAGAAAAGCAAATGGAGAAAGATGCGAGTGAAAAGGTTCTTGCGCAATACGCAACGGTTCAAGAACAGTTTGAAGCGATGAATGGATATCATTGGGAATCAGAGATGAAAACAGTCTTTACGCGCTTTGGTTTTCCGATTGAAGATCTTCAAAAGAAAATTGGAGAGTTCTCTGGTGGGCAAAAAACACGTATCGCATTCGTAAAACTACTATTATCAAAACCGGATGTCTTATTGTTGGATGAACCTACAAACCATTTGGATATTGATGCGATTGAGTGGTTGGAAGGCTATGTAAAGAATTATCCAAAGGCGGTAGTCATTGTATCACATGACCGGATGTTCTTAGATCATACAGTTGACGTTGTATATAATATGGAATATGGAAAGATGAAGCGCTATCCAGGTAACTATTCTAACTATGTCATTCAACGTGAAAATGATATTGAACGTCAACAATCTGCATATGCAAGACAACAGAAAGATATTCAGCGTTTAGAGGCGTTAATTGAAAAGTTCCGTTATAAAAAGAATAAAGCTGCTTTTGCACAGTCCAAGATTAAATATTTAGAGCGTATGGACCGTATTGAAGTGGATCAAACAGATGATAAAACATTTCATGCTAAATTTACTCCACGCGTAAAAGGTGGCGAAAAAGTATTGGAAGTTGAAAATCTTGCGATTGGATATGACCATGTTCTTACGACGATTTCGATGAAGATGCGCCGTGGCGATCGAATTGCGATTATTGGTCCAAATGGTACAGGAAAATCAACGTTTGTAAAGACACTCATGCACATCGTTCCTGCACTATCAGGTAGTTTCTTGTTTGGTCATCAAATTGAACAAGGATACTTTGATCAGCAGCTTGCACAGTTCTCTTCTGGTAAAACAGTACTAGAAGAAGTTTGGGATGAGTATCCAGATTTGGATAGAACAACTGTTCGTAGTGTATTAGGTCAGTTTTTATTCTCGGCAGATGATGTATTTAAAACCGTTGATGTTTTATCAGGTGGTGAGAAAGTACGCCTATCTTTTGTAAAACTATTATTACAGCATGCCAATATGTTAATACTGGATGAACCAACAAATCACTTAGATATTCCAGGCAAGGAAGCACTCGAATTATCCCTAAAGGGATTTACTGGTTCGATATTATTTGTTTCGCATGACCGTTACTTTATTCAACAGATGGCAACAGGTTTATTAATTCTAAGTAATGATGGCTGTAAGTTTGTAAATCAAACTTATGATGAATATATGAATCAAGAACCTGTACAAATAAGCGAAGCGAAACAAACAAGTAGTGAACCAAATCCTAAAAAAGAGGTGAAGAGGGCACTATCACCAGAAGCACGTCGTCGTGAGATTGCGAAACTTGAACGGTTGATTACAGAAAAAGAAGCGGAGTTAGAAGAGATGCGTGAACTTCGCTTTGAACCAGAATATTATCAAGATTATCAAAAGATGAATGATTTAGATCAAGATATAGATGATATACATAATGAATTAGCACATCTAGAAGAAAGATGGGCATCATTGTTAGAGGAAGTCGCATAATAAAAAGCCTAGTCACTTCAAAATGACAGGCTTTTATTATGGCGGAGAAGAAGGGATTTGAACCCCCGCACGCTTTCACGTCTAGCGGTTTTCGAAACCGCCCCCTTCAGCCTCTTGGGTACTTCTCCAGCGCTGAACAATTATATCATAGAAATAGGATGTAGGTTTAAGGAAGTGAAAGACAAGCAAAGAATTTAGAAAATACACTTTATGAAAATATTTTCATAAAAGAAAAAATACTAGGAAATATTTTCAAAATCATTTACAAACTATTGACATCATTTTAGGATTTGCGTAATATTACTGGTATATTAAGAGAGGGAGTTCTCTTAAATTAGGAGGAAGAGGAATTTATGAAAAAAGCACTATTGGGTTCTCTTGCCGCTGTTTTAGCTCTTGCAGGTTGCAATGGCAAAGGTGGACAGACAACTGCATCACAATCTGAAGACTTTAGATCCGTCTATTCTTTGGATATGCAGAGCTTAGACTACACAGTTTCCAACAAGGCGGTTGATAACGAAAATACAGCAAACTTTGTTGACGGCTTATTAGAAAATGATAAGTACGGTAACTATGTACCTGCTCTTGCTGAGTCTTATGAATCTAACGATGATAAGACAGAATGGACATTTAAGATTCGTAAGGGTGTTAAATGGGTAACAAATGAAGGCGAAGAATATGCTGAATTAAAGGCACAGGACTTCGTTACTGGTCTTCAACACTCAGCAGACTTCAAGTCTGGTACAAAATACTTAGTAGAAGGTCTTATTAAGAACTTCTCTGAATATGAAGCTGGTGAAGTACCATTTGATCAGGTTGGTGTAGAAGCTGTTGATGATTATACATTGAAGTATACTCTTGAAAAACCAGCATCTTATTTCTACTCTCTAACAACTTATGGTATTTTATTCCCAATCAATGAAGACTTCTTAAATTCTAAGGGTTCCGGATGTAAGTTAGGTTCCCCTGATTTAAATGCATGTGATTTCGGTATTGTTGATCCATCATCTATTCTTTACAATGGTGGTTACATCTTAACAAACAACACAGCTAAGTCTATCGTTGAATTCACAAAGAATCAGAACTACTGGGATGCAGAACACGTATATATCAATAAGGTAACTTATACATATGATGATGGCTCTGATGACCACTCAATCATGAATGGTTTTGAAGCTGGTACATATACATCTGCTTCTATCCGTGGTACATGGTCAACTGAAGAATTTGATAAGTACATGGATAAGTACAAGGATAACGTTTATATTCCTATGACAGATGGTGGTACATTCTCATTGGCATTCAACTATAACCGTCGTTCTTTCAACAATACAAACAAGACAACAGATGCTGAAAAGGAAAACACACATAAGGCTATCCTAAATAAGAACTTCCGTCTTGCTTTACAGGCTGCATTCGATAGAGTTGCATACTTGAAGCAAAGAGTTGGTGATGAAACAGCTGCTAAGGCTTCATTACGTAATGAATTAGTTCCTACAACATTCGTTCAAATTAAGGGCGAAGATTATGGTAAGACAGTTGCTAAGCTTGTTACAGAACAGACAGATGTATTTGGTAACTCATTAGACCTTTCTGAAGGACAGGATCCATACTACAATCCAGATAAGGCAAAGGAATTACTTGCTAAGGCTGCTTCTGAAGCTGGATTAACATTACCTGTTTCTCTAGACTTAGTAACACTTTCAACAATGTCATTTGCAGTTAACCAGGCTAACTCCTTAAAGAAGTCTGTAGAAGAAGCTACAAATGGACAAATCTTAATCAATGTAATGCCAATTGACAAGGATGCTTACTATGCAGCAACATACCTTGCAACTAGTGGTAATGAATCTGACTGGGATATCTCTACAGCAGTAGGTTGGAACCCAGACTACTTAGATCCAAGAAGTTACTTAAATATCTATAGTCCAGTAAATGGTGACCAGTTAACTTCAGTCGGCTTAAATGGAACATCTGATCCAGATAACTTCCAGGATTCTGATAAGGCTGTAATGGAAGCTGTTGGATTATTCGACTACCAGAAGTTATTAGAAGAAGCTGATGCAATTACTGATGACTTAGATGCTCGTTATGCAGCATATGCTAAGGCTGATGCTTGGATTATTGAAAATGCATTCGCTATTAGTGTACAGTGCACAGTTGTAGCAAATACAGTTACAAGAAGCGTTCCATTCGTAGGACCATACTCAATTGCCGGACAGGGTGGCAACAAGTTCAAGCTAAGACGTGTTCAAAAGGATATCGTTACAAGCAAGGATTACTACGCAGCTAAGGAAGCTTGGTTATCAGAACGCGCTAAGTCCGCTAGCAAATAAATCTTAGATTCTTTACAAAGTAAAGTTTCATAAACAATTTAAAAGACAGATATCATTGATTGATGAATCTGTCTTTTCTTTTTCTTGATAGATGGATGATATAGGGTATTTTTATACATATGTATAAATATTCATATTATTTGAAAATGAAAATTAATATGAAATTAATCATGAAAAAATTTATATTTTAGTGAAATACGTAGTCTTATATGGTATTATAACTACTATGAAAAGGTAGGGGTGAGTTATATGAAGCGTTACATTTTAGGCCGTGTAATCAGATCGTTCTTCTCGATTTTTGCGGTTGTTACAATCGCATTGGTTTTGGTCTATACGCTGACACCGCGCGACAATATCTTTACAACTGATACAACTTACCAAAAGTTGAAGAGCGCGGATGATAAAATCAAATACAAATACAACACCTGGGAAAGCCTAGGTTATCTCCGTTTTGAAGAACAGAAGGATCTATGTGCAAATACAAGTGATTATGATGCGTGTATGGTTACTGGTTCTGATTTATTGAAAGAACAGGTTAAGAAGTATGAGTCAGATGGATATACAATTCAAACATATTCAGATGGTAAATACTATGCCTATAAAGATTATTCTGTTCCGGAGCTAGTAATTAATTGGTTTGGCCGATTAATCGAAGTAGATCATCCATGGAGAATGTATGATGGTCATAACGAAAATATGGAAAGAAAAGTCTATATTGAAAATGACTATAATGGTTTACCTGCAATTAAGTGTGCGGGTTGTGAGCATAAGTATCTTGTATACATGGATGGAAGCTTCCCATTTATCCATCAAAATATTGTTGGATTAAATTTTGGTATTTCTTATCCAACTTTTAGTGGTGTTGATGTAACTACGGTTATCACACAGACACAGGGTAATGCAAAGAGCCAGGAAGTGACTTTCGAAACAGGAAAGACATCTTCTTCAGCTGTGAATTTGCATTCATGTACATATAAATATTCAGAATTGTTAGACAACATTGATAAGGGTAAGTTTAATGATAACTATGCAAACTGTACATCTAACTTACAAGATCCATCAATGGTAACTACATCTGCGATTCAAGGTTTAATTGCCTTATTGATCACTTATTTATTTGGCATTCCAGCTGGTATGGTGATGGCTGCGAATAAGGGTAAGTGGCAAGATAAGCTTGGTACAGTTTATATCAATATTATGAGTGCTGTTCCTTCACTTGCATTTATTTATTTCGTTAGATCGATTGGTATGACATTCGGCTTACCGGATAAGTTCCCGGTATATGGTGCACATGATGTTCGTTCCTATATTATGCCTATCTTAATTCTTGGTTTATTAAGTACAGGTGGACAGATGTTATGGATCAGACGTTACATGGTTGACCAATCAAGTTCTGACTATGTTAAGTTTGCACGTGCTAAGGGTCTTTCAAATAGTGAAATTTTCCGTACACATATTTTACGTAATGCAATTATTCCATTCGTAAATGGTTTCCCATCAGCTGTTATTATGACAATTTCTGGTGCGGTTATTACAGAAACTGTTTTCGCGATTCCTGGTATGGGTAAGATGTTGCCAGATAGTATTAAGGCATACAATAACCCAATGGTTATTGGTCTAACATTTATTTTCACTGCTGTTTCTATTTTTGCCTTGTTATTAGGTGACTTACTCGTTACAGTTGTTGACCCTCGTATTCAGTTACAGGCAAAAGGAGATTCGAGATAATGTCAGAAATCAGAGATGAAAGATTTACTTTTGTCGCATTAGACGACTTTGCATCAGAAAGACTGAATAGTCCTAAATATTCTTATTGGAAGAGTGTATTTAGAAAGTTCTTTAGTAGTAAGATTGCGATTTTCTTCTTGGTACTAACACTATTAACTTTATTCTTGTCTTATATTTTACCGTTTATTAGTGGATATGATCCAACTGTTCAAACACATATCAATGACTTCTCACGTCGCTTCGTTACACCAAATCTCCAATTCTGGTTTGGTACAAACCAAGTAGGTGATTCACTCTTTGATGTAGTTTGGGCAGGCGCTAAAACTTCATTAAGTCTTGCAATTATCGCTACATTTATTACAAATGTGATTGGTGTTATTGTAGGTGCGTTCTGGGGTTATTCACGTAAGATGGACGTTATCATGATTGAAGTTTACAACATCATTGCGAACGTTCCATTTACATTAGTAGTTATTATCTTATCCTATGTATTAGGACCTGGATTCTGGCAGTTGGTATTCTGCTTATGTATTACTTCTTGGTTAGGTATGGCCTATAGCATTCGTATTCAGGTTATGATGATTCGTGACCGTGAATACAACTTAGCTTCAAGATGCTTAGGTACACCTACAGCTAAGATTATTCAACATAACGTTTTACCATTTATGATTCCAATTATCGTAACATCTATTTCTAGAGATGTTCCAAGCTATATTTCCTATGAGGTATTCTTGTCTTACTTAGGAATTGGTTTAACTGAAAAAGAAGTTTCCTTGGGTAGACTTATTTCAAGTAACTCAGCATACATGACTTCCGCTCCATATTTATTCTGGATTCCAGTAGCTGTAGCGGCCGTTATCTCAATTTCACTCTATATCGTCGGACAGACTTTGGCAGATGCTTCTGATCCAAAGACACATATGTAAAGGAGGGTATCATGGCAGAAGAAACATTAGCTAAAAATCTAGATATCACCTTTGATAATACCGACAAAGAGGCAGTATTATCTGCTCGTGATATTATTGTTGAATTTACAGTTCGTGACCGTGTTTTAACTGCGATTCGTAATGTTTCATTAGATCTTTACGATGGTGAAACTCTCGCAATTGTAGGTGAATCTGGTTCTGGTAAATCTGTATTTACAAAAACATTTACAGGTATGTTAGAAAAGAATGGTAATATCCCACAGGGTAAGATCATTTTTGAAGGAAGAAATTTATTAGAAAATACTTCCGATAAAGACTGGGAAGAAATTCGTGGTAAGAAGATTGCGACAATCTTCCAAGATCCAATGACTTCCTTAAACCCAATTCGTACGATTGGTTCTCAGATTACTGAGGTTATTGTAAAACACCAAGGTGTTGATTTGATTGAAGCTCGTAAGATTGCGGTTGATTTAATGAAGCGTGTAGGTATCAATAACGCAGAGAACCGTTTTGATGAATATCCATTCATGTATTCTGGTGGTATGCGTCAGCGTATCGTTATTGCGATTGCACTAGCTTGCCGTCCTCGTATCTTGATTTGTGATGAGCCAACAACTGCGTTAGACGTTACAATTCAGGCACAGATTATCAAGTTGATCAAAGACTTGCAGGAAGAGTATCACTTTACAACTGTTTATATTACGCATGACCTTGGTGTTGTTGCGAATGTAGCAGATAAAGTTGCAGTTATGTATGCAGGTCAGATTGTTGAATATGGAACAGTAGAAGAAGTGTTCTATGATCCTAAGCATCCATACACATGGGCACTATTAAGTTCTATGCCTCAGTTAGGTATTAAGGGTCAAGACCTATATGCAATCACAGGCACTCCACCAAGTTTATTTGAGCAGGTTGTAGGTGACGCATTTGCGCCACGTAATCCTTATGCGATGAAGATTGACTTCGAGGAAGAACCTCCAATGTTTGCGGTAAGTAATACACATCTAGCTAAGACATGGTTATTAGACCCACGTGCGCCAAAGGTTGAAAAGCCTGAAGTAATTCGTGACTTACATGAAAGATTATTGAAGACATTAGGTGAAGGAGGCACATATCATGGATAACAACGAAAAAGAAGTACTAGTTGAAGTCAAAAACCTTGAAGTAACTTTCACCAATGGTAAGAATAAGTTTGTTGCTGTACATGATGCTAACTTCCAAGTATACAGAGGAGAAACATTCTCCCTTGTAGGTGAGTCTGGTTCAGGTAAGACAACAATTGCTCGTGCAATTAACCGTATTAATCCAATTAGTAATGGTGAAGTCTTGTTTGAAGGAAAGCGTATTTCTGGAAAGATTTCTCGTGAACTTGATAAAGAAGTTATTCGTAAGATTCAGATGGTTTTCCAAGATCCAGCTGCTTCTTTAAATGAACGTGCAACAGTTGATTATATCGTTTCTGAAGGTCTTGTTAACTTTAAGTTATATAAGGATGAAGCAGATCGCTATGACCAGGTTGTTTCAGCGTTAAATGAAGTAGGTCTTTTGGAAGAACATATGTCTCGTTATCCTCATGAGTTCTCTGGTGGACAGCGTCAACGTATTGGCATCGCTAGAGCGATTATCATGAAGCCTGACTTATTGATTGCGGATGAGCCTATTTCAGCGCTTGACGTATCGATTCGTGCTCAGGTATTAAACTTATTAAAGAGATTACAGAGAGAGCGTGGACTGACATGTATCTTCATTGCACATGACTTATCTGTTGTACGCTTTATCTCTGATCGTATTGCGGTTATTCACTTAGGTAGAATTGTGGAACTTGCAGAAACAAATGAATTGTTCCTCAATCCATTACACCCATATACTCAGTCATTATTAGGAGCAGTTCCTATTCCTGATCCACAGATTGAAAAGGCCAAGGTTGTTAAACCATATTCATTGGATAGCCATCATTATGATAAAGATAAACCAGCATTCCATGAAATTAAGCCTGGACACTTTGTATGGGCAAATGAAGCTGAATTAGCTGAATATCGCAAGAACATGAAGTAAAAACATTTTAAAAACGAATGAGTAATTACACTTGTAATGAAAATTCGTTTTATTTGTAGCAAGTTAATTGCGAATTGTAATTTAGCATGTTACCATATTTTAGCAAAGTTTAACTTTGCTTTTTTTATGGAGGGATATCAATGGTAAAAAAATTGACAGGATTAATATTGGCTTTGATTTTAGGAATGAGTAGTATCCTATCTTTTACGCTCAGCGTAAGTGCATTAGAGACTGGTAAGATTTGGCTAAATGATGATGACACTGTCACATATGCAACGATTAATGATGCAGTAGCAGCTGGTAATACAGGCGATACAATCCGAATTAGCGGTCTTTTTGATACTACAAACGCCGCATTTAGAGATGCAGTAGTGAATAATGATATGACTTTAGAAGTTGTTTCAGATACTACAATTCTCAATGACGATGATGACCAAAACGGAATTACAATTGCGAGTGGTTCACATATTAAAACTGTTAATGGTTCTACTTTAAATATGCAAGGTTTCAAGAAAGCTTTAGATTTACAAACTGGAGCTGAAATGAATGATGGAAATTATGTATTCAAAGATAATCAACATGTCACTTTAGATGGTAATGTAAAGGGTACATCAAGAGAATCTTTGGTAGTAGATATTACAGCATATAAATTTAACAAATTGTATACAGAGAATTTAAAATTGGAAAATGCAACACTCAAATTAACTACATCTACCATTAAGACATGGGATAGTCCACTTGGAGAGGGTGGAGAGCTTCCTCCAGACAGAGAAGTTTCAAATGGATATAGTTGGAACTTTAAAAATGTATCATTTGTAGGAACAGCATTAGAAGCAGCTACTCAGATATCTAACATGTTTGTGGATAATTCAGATATTTCGATTGATTATCAACGTGATGATGTAGCAATGGGGCAATCTTCTTTTAATTTAGCAGGAAGAGGAGTTCTACCTTCTGAAATTAGAAATTCTACTTTCACTTTACACAACGCATTATTTGGAATTGTAGTGCTTGATTCTAGTTTAAATATCGGAAATTCCAAAATTAATATTAATCTTTCAAGTGACGAAGAGTTTGCTCGAGATCATGGTAGTTTCGGATTATATTCTGAGAATGGACAAGTCAAGATTGATAATTCAGAACTAAACATTACAAGAGAGAATTCTTACCAGGGTGGAGTTGCTGTTTACGGTACAACATCTCTTCTGGAAATTGGAGAAAATACTGTAGTCAATACTCTTGCAACAAATGACCAAATTGCAGAAAGTATCTATGCGATTGATAATGTTGCGGCTATTGATGCAGAATCTTCATCATATGTTGTGACAGGTGGTTCATACCTTGTAAAGTATCATAAAGATACAACGGCTGAAGTAAGTACTACACCTACAAATGGTGCAGCAAATGGCAATGAAAAACTAACTTATTTCCAATTGGCAGATCCTTCTGTGACTGTATTATCTCCAGTCAACAGATATGGTCAACGTTATACATATGGAGTAGCAAATCCATCAAGTGATGGTAATAAATATGTATGGGTACCAAGTGCGAAGGTTACATTTAGCTTAGGTGATAATCCTAGTGCTACATTTGCGGATGGTACAAATGCAAATAAAGAAACATTAGCGATGCGTGGTCATACGATTGGTATGGCGGTTCGTGCAAATGATGAAGCGATACCAACATTTAATACTACTCCAATCAGTAATGATGCTAGTAAGCAATTCAAGGGATGGTTCTATAGGGATGCAACAGGCAATATTCTTCCATTTGACCCTAATACAACAGATGTACTAGAAACAATGAATGTATTTGCAATGTGGGAAGAAGTACCACAAGTAACTCCAACTCCAATACAACCATCACAACCAACTACATCAGTAACACCAAATACAAGTGATAACACAAACATTGGATATCAGATTGGTGTGTTACTAGTAAGTTTAAGTGCAGTAGTGATTTTGTTA
Source organism: uncultured Solobacterium sp. (assembly GCF_963517755.1). Taxonomy (NCBI): domain Bacteria; kingdom Bacillati; phylum Bacillota; class Erysipelotrichia; order Erysipelotrichales; family Erysipelotrichaceae; genus Solobacterium; species uncultured Solobacterium sp. The sequence goes on along the minus strand of NZ_CAUQGG010000012.1, from coordinate 29,577 downwards.
AAAACACGTAATCTAGTTACAAAGTAATCTTCGTACATATTTGAAATAGAATTCATAGAAAAAGTAGATAACCATATCTGATTGTCCATTTAGGCAATCCCTGAAATGGTTATCTTTTTTAATCATTATTTTTGGTAGTTGAGATATTATGGGTTACAATGAATAAAACAGGAGGTTTGTTATGTTAAAAGTTTTTGGTAGTCCACTTTGTCCACATTGTGTTTCGTGCAAAGAATTTCTAGAAAAAAATAATGTCGCGTTTGAATATATCGATATTACTGGATCGATTCGTGCACTAAAGCAATTTCTAGCTTTACGTGATCATTCTGAAGCTTATGATGATGCGAAAAGAGAAGGATATATCGGTATCCCAACACTTGTGTTAGAAGATGGTTCGATTTGTTTTGACTATGAAGAGTGGTTAAAGGGAGAAGAAACTTCAAAAGTAGCAGTAGTAGAGTCTGGGCAGTCATGTAATATTGATGGAACTGGATGTTAAGGCAAGTAAAAACTTGTCTTTTTATTACGCTATAATAGTATCTACAGAGATGAATTTATGAGTGAAAGAAGAACATACATTGCGATTGATTTAAAGTCATTCTACGCATCTGTAGAGTGTCAGGATCGAAATTTAAATCCACTTACAACAAATCTAGTAGTAGCTGATACTTCACGTACGAATAAGACAATTTGTCTTGCGGTATCACCATCACTAAAAAAACTAGGTGTGTCGGGTAGACCTAGACTTTTTGAAGTGGAACAGAAGGTTAAGGAAATTAATCGTGAACGTCAAAGTAAGTTACATGGAAAACAATTTATAAAAGAGGAATGGAATCGGGATATATTAGAAAGTCATCCTGAATATAAAATGACATATATTATCGCGCAGCCTCGTATGGCGAAATATCTTGAATATAGTGCAAAGATTTATAATATTTACTTGCGTTATATTGCTGCTGAGGATATCCATGTATATTCGATTGATGAAGTGATGATGGATGTGACGGGATATTTGCGAACATATCATAAGACAGCAGAGGAACTAGCGAGAATGATGATATCAGCTGTCTATGAAGAGACAGGAATTACAGCAACTGCTGGCATTGGATCAAACTTATATCTTGCGAAAGTTGCGATGGATATCATCGCAAAACATCTTCCAGCAGATCAATATGGTGTTCGTATCGGTGAACTAGATGAAATCAAATATCGAAAGCTTTTGTGGGACCATCAACCATTAACTGATTTTTGGCGAGTGGGTAGAGGTTATGTCCGCAAGCTTGCACAACATGGGATGTATACCATGGGGGATATCGCAAGATGTTCGATTGGTAAGGAAAGCGAGTATTTAAATGAAGAATTGTTATATAAACTATTTGGAATAAATGCAGAATTACTGATTGATCATGCATGGGGATGTGAAACTTGCACCATGCATGCAATTAAGCATTATCAACCAAGCAATCATAGTTTTAGTTCAGGACAAGTATTGATGTCTGGATATACGTTTTCGAAAGCAAAACTGGTCGCAAAGGAAATGACAGAACAATTGATTTTGGATTTGGTTGCGAAGAAGATGACTACCAAACAAGTTGGTCTATACATTAGTTACGATGCGGAAAGTTTAAAGGATTGTGAAGTATCGATGGATATTCAAAAAGCACTAGACTGGTATGGAAGAGAGGTTCCAAAACCAACAAATGGCACTATGAATTTGTCACATCATACTTCATTCTCGAAAGAGATTATGGAAGCTGTAGAACGGCTATTTGATAAGATTGTTGATGCAAGATTGTTGGTGCGTAAGATAACAATCGCATTTATGAGTATCATCAGTGAGGAAGATGCTAAGAAGCGTATAGAAGCTACGCAACTAGATTTATTTACACCACCAACCGCGAAAGCAAAGATAACAAAAGTAGATGAAACAAAGGACCACCAACTACAACAAGCAATTTTATCTATCAAGCATAAATATGGGAAGAATAAACTATTAAAAGGGAGAGATTTAGAAGAAGGTGCTACAGCTGTAGAACGAAATAATCAGATTGGAGGTCATAAGGCATGAATAAAAAGTATGAAGATATGCTGTATCTAGAACCTCCAGTATCTAAGATACATCGTAAGATGTCGATTTCAGAAAGAGCAGCCCAGTTTATGCCGTTTGCGGCACTCACAGGCTATGAAGATTTAATTCGCGAATCCTCAAGAATGACACAACGACGTATTGAGTTATCGGAAACAGAAATAGAAGAATTAAAACATAAACTTGAATTTTTGCATGTTCATGAAAAAGAAAAACCATTGATTAAAGTTATGTATTTCTTGCAGGATTTAAAAAAGAATGGTGGTAGTTATCAAACGGTTGAAAAACAATTGCATCGTATTGATGATATTGAGAAAAAGGTTATTTTTAAGGACCGTACTACAATACAGTTTGATGATATTATTTCGGTTGAATATGAGGGATTTTAGATTGGCATAAAGTTGGCACAGGAATGTACCGACTTTTTTTCTATAAATAAGTGAGTAGGGAGGAACTCATATGAAGATAGAAAAGATCAAAAAACAAATTCAAAATTTGATTTTGCGTATCATGTCAGTATTCATGGTATTCACACTGATACCACACATGCATGTTCACGCAGGAAGTACAACAATCACTTGTAAAAATGTACCTGGTAGACAAGTGTATTATGTAGATGGGATTGTCTATGATACACCAGAGTCACATTTCTTACGGGCGGATGGAATACCCGCATACTGCATACAGCCTAAAATACCGGAAATCTATCACCCAATCGGTTACGTTGGTGAAGATCCAGGGTGGACGAAGATGTCCGAACTTGACCAAAATATCATACTTGCATATGCATTTTTTGGTTATGGGTTTGATGGAGAGAGGACAGACGAGCGATATTTAGCAGCACAAGATTTAATTTGGGAATATTTAGGTACGACAAATATTACACGTGCAACAATAGATACAACACAAAAGAAAAATGAAATTCGATCACTTGTAGAACAACTACGTACTATGCCAAATCTAAAGGTTATAGAGTATAACCACAACGTAAAGGAAGGCAGTTTCTTTACTGGGGAAATTGATGGAAATGTTCCTATTCGTGTTGTGAATACAAATGGAAATCTTGAAAACTTTGATGTAGTGATTGAAAATGGAACACTTGTAGATGTTAATGGTAATCCTGTTTCTGCCGTTGTGGGGAATGAATTTTATGTAAAAGTTACGATGGGACAACATGCTAAGATTCGCTTTATTAATAAACTTTTATCTCGCAATGATGAAGGTGGGGAAAATCAGATTATCTATCGTTCTTCGATTAATCAGGATGTTATCAAGGCAGGGAAATTACATGTAGATAGTGCAGAAATTAACTTACATGCAGTAGGGACAAGTCTAAACTTAATCAAGCACGACGCAGATACAAACCTTCAACAACCGCAAGGTGCAGCGGAATCTTTTGCACAGACTAGTTATGAACTCTTTGATGAAACAACACAAACGATAGTGGGTATGTTAAACGTTGGTGAAAGTGGTGTTTCTAATACAATTGACGGACTGTATTACTCGCATCAATATAGTGTAAAAGAAATCACGGCACCTAAGGGATATAAACTAGATACCGAAAAGAAAACTGTTTTATTTAATCAACTGCCTAGTGATACAAATCATATTTCACTTGATGTTATGGATGATGTAATTACAGGAAAGTTTCGTATTCATAAGTTATTCGTTAATAAACATCAGTCAGCTCTAGCAACAAATGAACAAGGTGCTACTTTTACAGCAATCTTACAGAAACATATTGAACGCTTTGGTAGCTTTGAAGAAGCTTATCAGCACTTATCAGAGTTTACACCAAAAGAATATGCAGTAATCACTACAGATGAAGACGGTATTGCCGAAACAGGTGAACTTGCATATGGGAAATACACAGTACGTCAAACATCCGCAAAGGATAGTGAGATTGCACTCTTAAATGAGGACTTTGTCTTTGAAGTATCTCGTGAAAATCAACCGGATGTAAAATATGAAATTAGTAATATTTCAAAGGAATATTATGTACGTCTTGTAAAGAAAGATGCTGAGACAAACGAAATCATTGATTTCCATTCTGCAGGTTTTAAAATCAAAGACGCAGCAGGAAATTATGTTGTTCAACGTGTTGGAGAACGTAGTTATGATACCTTCCAGACAAGCACAAATGAAGATAAGAAATACCCTGAAGGTACATTCTGTGTTATACAACAGGGTGGGACAATTACTACTCCACTTAAGTTAGCACCAGGTAGTTATACGATTGAAGAAGTTAGTAGCCCTGATGGATTTACAAGAGAGACACAGGAGATTCCTTTTATATTAAAGCAGGAGAATGTTGTAAATGTTGATGAGGATAATAACCAATACATTACAGTCGAAGTAAAAAATAATCGTATGTATGGACAGCTTGAACTACAGAAGCAGGTTGAAGAATATCAAAGTGACCGTAATTTAGTAACAGAAAAGAGTCTTGCTGGAATCATTTTTAGATTGGTTGCGGCAGAAGATATCATTGAACCAATCCATGGAAAAGTGATATTACCAAAAGGACAGACATATACAGAATTTATCACAGATGAAAATGGATATGCATTCGTTGAACATATTCCTTTAGGAAAGTATGTTGTACAAGAAATTCAGACACTGGATGGACTTGTATTAAATGAAACGACATACCCTGTTGAATTCAATGCAGAAGATGATGTGACATCTACAATTCATCGTAAACTTACAATTACAAATGAAATTACAAAGACAGATATCACAAAGACAATGATTACAGGTGGTCCAGAAACACCTGGTGCGAAATTACAAGTGATTGACGAAGAAAATACCGTGGTTGATGAATGGGTATCCGCGTATCAAGTAGTACATAAAATTGCAGGCTTAACTGCAGGGAAAAAATATACTCTACATGAGGAAATGACTGTGGATGGATACTATTATGCGGATGATATCACATTTACAGTGAATGAAGATGGCTCAATACTAGCAATAGAAATGATAGATAAGCCTGTTGAATATCTCATTGAGAAAGTAAATGAAGAAGGCAAAGCAGTTAGTGGTGTTCGTTTACAATTAAGGAATCTTTCAACTGGAGAACTGGTTCCGCTTCCTAATGATGGTATTACGACCGATGAAGGATTCCATCTAAATAACCTGCATGCAGGTCAGCAATACGAATTAGAAGAAGTGGAAATTATTAATGGTGTACACCGTGCATCAACAATCCAGTTTACAGTTCCAAAATATAATCCAACAACATCTGGTCCTATTAAGATTCAAATGATTGATCTAACAGTTGATATTTCACTTAAAAAAGTAGATGAAGATGGCAAAACAGTTGTGGGATCTACCCTTGAAATTTATGAAGCAACACAAAATGAAAATCAGGAATATATACCTGTATTAGATGAGAATCAAAATCCAAAACTGGTTTATCGCTTTACTACAACGGATGAAGATGTTTATGACATTGGACAGTATGTAAAAGGAGGTAATACCTATATCCTACATGAAGTAGAGGCACCATTTGGATATGAACTGATGGATCAAGATATTGTATTTACCGCAACAGGTACAAAGGAAAAACCGCAGCTCATTCAAGCGGTTGATCGTAAGAAGAAAATATATGTTCGCGTAAAGAAGGTGGATGCAGAAGATCACGATACAGTACTTGAGAATACAGAATTTACGATCTTCCATTCTGATAGCACAATCGCAAAGGACATCTATGGAAGAACTACGGTTGGCCTAACGGATGAGCATGGATTCGTGGACTTTGCGGTACCATATGCTGCAGAAGGATTGTATGTTATGGAAACTGAAGCTCCAAAGGGATATGAAATCTCTGTTGAAAAGTATGAAATTAAACACCTTTCTAACCTAAACTTCAATCCTGATAAACCCGTAGAATTAACGGTTGCGGATGAAAAAGAAAAAGATATTCCAACAGGTGTAGGGATTTCCTTTGGTGTATGGTTCTGTATTGTTGGTGGAATTATTGGCATTGCATGGACTTTTTTCTCAACAAGACGTAGATAAGATAGATGATAGTAAAGATTAAACTCTCTTTGTGTTTACTGCTCGTGATATTCGGTACATGTATCTATGCAAGAAAATGGAAATTATTGGAGGATGAACAAGAAAAGATTTTAAACCTTACAGAGAAACTTCAGCTTCAAAATAAAAAAGATGAAATTCAATTTAACACGCATGCATGGAATAACCTGAAGAAACAGAATCCAGATTTTTGGGCATGGATTTATTGGCAAGGGGGTATCGTATCACAACCGATAGTGATTGATGCAGGTGGCAAAGAATATCTTTACCAGAATTTTGATGGACAACCATCTATGTGTGGTACACCAATGATCTTTGAAACAAAATCAAAAAATAAAATTATTTACGGACATCATGTGGGTTATGGTGCTGAAAATTCTGTGTTTACGAAACTATCTAAATTAACGGATAAGAAATTATTTTACGAATACCAAACTTTTTACTTGTGCATGCAAGATAAAGTAGAGGAATATAGAGTATTTTTGATTACAGTAAAAAACAAAGAATTAGATTGGAATTATCAGCAGAAGGATTTTACTTCTGCTGATAAGTTCTATGAATGGATAGCAGATGCGAAAAAAGTCGCACTTATCTACGATACAGATTTAAAGCCAAAATTTAACGATGACTTTGTGACTATACAGACTTGTCTAGATGCATATTCTTCAAAAAGAGTTATCTTACTAGCAGTAAAGACTAGGGAATATACAATGGAAAATGATTCATTTTAAAGCAAAAATTTTAATACGTAGATGGTATAATGCTAGTAATAGTGAGGTGCTATATGAAGATAATCTTAGACAAAAGTTTGGAAGCTCTTGGCGTAAAACATGTTGTAATTGGTATCGCTAAGAACGTTGATCCAAACTCAGAATTAACACCAGCATTTTTACAAAAACAAAAAGAGGTGGAAGACTGGGCGCTACAGTGTAATATTGATGAGGTACTCCAACACCCATTCATTCAGGGCTACATTGAACTAATGCAGAAGGCTGGAAGAAGTATCAAGAAGAATCCACCAACCATCCCGGCATTTATTCGCAATATTCAGCACCGTGGCTCTATGCCTCATGTCAACAGTATCGTTGATATTTATAATGTGGAGACATTGAAGTCTTTTCTGGCAATCGGTGGTCATGATCTAGATAAGATTCAAGAACCGCTTTTGTTTACTGTTAGTCAAAAAGAGGATACATTCTTACCGATTTGTTCAACCCCAAAGCATGTTGCAGAGACAGATTATCTCTATCGTGATAGTCAAGGTATCTTAGCTTGGATGGGTGTTCGAGATGGTGAAAACTATAAGTTTGATGATACAACAAAGAATGCTATCTTCATTATTCAAGGAAATGGCAATACACCAATTGAAGATAGGGTAGAAGCACTACATCGTATCGAACATGATTTAAGGGAATGCATGCCAGCGTTAGAGTTTGAGATAATTATTGTAGATGCGGAATAGATTCTGATATAAAAAATTTGTAAAATTCAAAGGATGAAATGAATTGAAATTCTTGGCATAAGACTATACAGTTATTATGCTAAGGGGGTAAAGAGATGTCTGAAGAAATACTAAAAGAAAATATGAATGAAGAAAGACTGCGTCATATGATTGAAGATAGTGAGGCTGCAGAACTTTCTGAATATATTAAAGAAAATAATCCAATTGATGTGGCGCAAGCTGCTGAATATCTTGATGATGAAGAACTATGGAAAATGTGTAGTATTTTATCTTCAGAGGATATTGCCTCCGTGTTAGAACAAGCAGATGATGATCTTCGAGTTCGCTTTACATATGCACTCTCTAATAATGAACTTCTTGAAATCTTTAGCAGTATGGCACAGGATGATATCGCCGATATTATTGGAGATTTAACAATTGGTAGACGTAAAACAATTGTAAATCTGATGAAGGATAACGACCGTACAGAAATTACAAATCTGTTGGAATATCCTGCAGATACGGCTGGTGGTATTATGACGACCGCCTACATCGCAATTAGGGAAGATTTGAAAGTCATAGAAGGACTAGAGAAGATCCGTGAGATTGGTCCTAAGATAGAAGTTATTGAAACAATTTTTGTTGTTAACGCAAGAGGGCAGTTGATTGGTACTGCAGATTTACGTGATATCTTATCTTCTGATAAAAATATATTGATGGCTGATATCACAAAGGAAAACTTCATTAGTGTAGGACCAGAGATGGATCAGGAAGAAGTTGCGAAACTTGTATCTAAGTACGACTTAAAAGCGATTCCAGTTGTAAATCAACGCATGGCAATCCTTGGTATCGTTACTGTCGATGATATTATCGATGTTATCGTCGAAGAGTATAACGAAGATATCTTAGAAATGGGTGGTGTATCCAAGGAAGAAAGTTTAGATACAACACTACTACAATCCATCAAGTTACGTTTACCTTGGCTATTAATTAACTTAATTACAGCGTTCATGGCCTCCTTTACCGTAAAAGTATTTGAAGGTACCATTGCTCAGGTTGTAGCGCTGAGTTCTATTATGACAATTATTTCTGGTATGGGTGGCAATGCTGGTTCTCAAACGCAGTCAATCCTAGTTCGTCAGATTGCGACAGACAAAGTTGATTTCAGAAGAGATTGGAAATCCTTTGTAAAGGAAATTTTCCTTGGAGTTATTAATGGTACAGTGAATGGTCTGATTACAGCAATTATTGTAATGATTCTTTACCGTAACGTATTTCTGGGTGTCATTACAGTGATTGCGATGATTGGAAATCTAGTGGTAGCTGGCATCTTTGGATTCTTAGTTCCTGTTATCTTGGATAAGTTTGGTGCAGATCCAGCGGTATCTTCTTCCATCTTTGTAACAACTGCGACAGATGTATTGGGATTCTTTATCTTCCTAGGACTCGCAAATATATTCTTGCCAATGTTAATTTAAATAAAAACTGGGTTGGTCTAGTGAAGATCAATCCAGTTTTGTTGATAGGATACAACGAGAAATATTTGTATCATACATGAATGTTTTTAGCGTTTCTACATCAGAGACTGTCTCATCAATTTGATCGAAGTAATGAGCAATCTTTTCGATATAGGATTGATAGTATGGATTAACTTCCAACTCTTTATTACGTGCTAGAGCTTCAAAGTATAAGAAGATTAATGTCCAAATGACCTCAAGACAAGAATCTTCAATCCAGAAGTCTGCTTTTTCTTTTGGTAGATAACATTGTTCTAATAGTTCTGTAATCAGTGGTAGGCCATCTTGTGATGATTGCCAAATATCTGTATAGATATAATCAAAGTTTGAAAGATAATCTTGATTGAAGTAATCAAATGCATCACCCTCAATGAGATGAATTGGCTTTGTTGTTTCGAATTGAGGGAGAATAAAATTTCTAAACATTGCGATAACTTCTTTTGAGCGTTCGATGACAGTGACTTCTTCTACATTTGGATTTTGAATTGCCATGTATAGGAAATAACCGATGCCTAAACCAAAGGTAAGTACTTTGCCATGTGCTCTTTGTGCAGGAATATCATTGGTGTTGGCTTCGCTAGGTGCATCAAACATCCAGTCCATATCATCTTGGTATAGATAGAGAGCATCAAAATTACGGTCCATTGCGCGTAATTTCATCCAATCATTTAATTCTCGATTTGGATCTTTTTGGATTACATCAGAATTAAATAATTCGAAGCCTGCGATCTTTCCTCTTTCGAAAGTAAAATGCGAATCTTTAATCCAATCTAAATGAATATTTTTATGGTATGGATTATTCTCCCACTCATCAACAGATAGGAAAAGAGAAGGGCAGTTATTGGAGTCTTGAAATTCTGGGATACCAGCATCTGCAAGCATTTTAATGACTTTCTTCTCATTTTTCTTTGTGATGTGCATTCCTACAAAATCATTTTTTGTATCATTAGCGATATTTGCATGACAGCGATTAAGGAATTGATTGATCTTATCGTTTAAAGTAATTTTCATGATTCAATCTTACATGAAAGTACATAATTTTTAAATGCAAGAATACTTTGATTTTCATCTGTTTCTGTTATAATTCACTTACTTGTTTGGAGGAGTTTATGGTACTTGCATTAGTATTGTTTGTTGTCATGTATATATTCTTATTGGCACTTCCTGAAAAACGTCCATATGTTGCATTAATTGCGGCTGGGGTATTTATTCTATTAGGAATCTTGCCGTTAGGAAATGTCATCAAAGCTGTGGATTGGAATATTATTCTAATGTTGGCTGGTACGATGATGGTCGTGCAGTTATTTATTGAAAGTCAGATGCCGGCATTAATGGCTGAAGGATTATTAAAAGCCGTTCCAAATATTCAGTGGGCAGTAGTTGTACTGAGTATTTTTGCAGGAGTTATTTCTGCGTTTGTAGATAATGTAGCGACAGTATTGATGGTCGCACCTGTTGGACTTGCGGTATCAAAGAAATTAAAAACAAACCCTATTCCGGTGTTGATTGCAATTGCAGTTTCAAGTAATTTACAGGGTGCTGCGACACTGGTGGGGGATACGACAAGTATTCTTCTAGGTGGTTATGCGAACATGAGCTTTAATGATTTCTTTGTATTCATGGGTAAGCCGGGTATCGCGTTATCGGTAGAAGTTGGTGCTGCAATGACAATTCCAGTATTATTATTCTTGTTTAGAAAATCAAAAGATCCAGTACATGAGGAAATTACTACGAAAGTAACGGACTTTGTGCCTTCGTTATTGATGATTGGTGTGATTATGACATTGATTATCGCTTCTCAGTTTGAAAATAAACCACAACTTACAAATGGTTTTATCTGTATGGGATATGCAGTGATCGGAATTATCTACAGAGCAATCCGTGAGAAGTCAACTGATGTTGTAAAGCGTGCAATTCAAGCAATTGATTTTAATACACTACTTCTATTGATCGGATTATTCGTGGTTATTTCGGGTATAACAGAGGCTGGTGTGATTGATGCGATAGCCGAACTCTTTGTAAGACTGGGTGGTAGCTCTGTGTTTGTGATGTACACGATGATTGTTTTTGTCTCGGTAATCATCTCTGCCTTTGTGGATAATATCCCATATGTTGCGACAATGTTACCGGTGGTGCAGGGCATTGCAAACTCAATGGGTGTAGAACCATATGTTCTATACTTTGGATTATTAATTGGTGCAACACTTGGTGGTAACTTAACGCCGGTTGGTGCGAGCGCAAACATTGCGGCAATTGGTATTTTGAATAAAGAAGGATATAAAGTTTCTTCCAAAGACTTCTTCCGTATTGGTATTCCATTTACATTAATTGCAGTATTTTCTGGTTACATCATAACTTGGCTAATCTGGGGATAAATCGATAAAAGAGACTTCTTCTGTGGGAGAAGTCTCTTTTGTAAAATTATTTTATTTTTACCTTGCCAAACAGATATTTTCTTGCTATATTTATATAGCACTAATTTTAATGTGTATTGCGCCGATAGCTCAACTGGATAGAGCATTTGACTACGAATCAAAAGGTTGCGGGTTCGACTCCTGCTCGGCGCGCCATTCGGGATGTAGCACAGCTTGGTAGTGTACTTGATTTGGGATCAAGGGGTCGCAGGTTCGAATCCTGTCATCCCGACCATGATGGCGAGGTAGCTTAGTTGGCTAGAGCAATCGGTTCATACCCGGTAGGTCGTGAGTTCGAGTCTCACCCTCGCTACCATTACTATTTAAGAACGAGATGTAACATGCATCTTGCAAGAAACATCTCGGACCCTTAGCTCAGTTGGTCAGAGCTGTCGGCTCATAACCGACTGGTCGAAGGTTCGAGTCCTTCAGGGTCCACTAAAACGGAGGAATACCCAAGTGGTTGAAGGGTCCGGTCTTGAAAACCGGTAGGTCGAGAAATCGGCGCCTGGGTTCGAATCCCAGTTCCTCCGCCATTTAAATTATGTTCTTCGGAACAACACATCGCGAGGTAGAGCAGCCTGGTAGCTCGTCGGGCCCATAACCCGGAGGTCGTTGGTTCAAATCCTTCCCTCGCAACCATTTGGCTCTGTAGCTCAGTCGGTAGAGCAAAGGACTGAAAATCCTTGTGTCGCCAGTTCGATTCTGGCTGGAGCCACCTGAAAAACCTGTAGAAATACAGGTTTTTTTGTATATATACGAAGTAATTATTCAACATTTCTATAATCTTATTTTTTCACTTCGGTTTCATACCATGCATCTACGGCCGGGTCAATAACAGTCTGCTCTGTATCAACTCGTACTGAACGATACACAGGTGCGTAAAAATCATATACACCACCATGATGTGAACAGGCTCCTTTTCCCTTCGCATTGCTAGGGGACCAAGTTCCGTCATTGCATTGTGTTTTATAATCTACAATTTGATTTTCGTATGTTGTTACAATTTCGACATGACTTGATTCAGGAATTGCTGGATGATAAATATATTTAGAATAGACAATACCATCTACCTGACAGTTAGTTGTGATTGTTGTACCGTCACAAGTTGGAACTGGTGTTGGTGTTGGCTTTGGAGTCGGTTTTGGTGTAGGCTTTGGTGTAGTTTTTGGGACTGAAACGGTTATTGTAGTTTGTGTTGCCTGTTCTGTATCCGCAGTTGTTTGGTGTTTCTCTTCACTTGTGGAGTTACTAGAACAGCCATAAGAAAATAATAAAAATACAGCTAGTGAAGTTTTACCAATCTGCTTTAAAAAATGATGTGTATGAATCATATTTCCCTCCGATTTATCATAATGCATTAAGAATTGTATTCTCTAATGATAAAAGCTTGTTTTTATGATGTGATGATTCGATGGTATGAGCACTGTTTGTTTAAATATTATTTTTAAACAGTGTATGGATGAATTGTTACTAATATCATAAAAAGAAATGTAATAATTGTAAATTTATTTTTGATTGAAAATTTTGATATACTGAACATATGAAAAAAATATTAATTATAGGATCAGCACATGTAGACTTTGTTTCACATGTAGATAAACTTCCGCAAGGAAATGAAGAGTTTAACGTTGTAAGACAAGAACAAATTATCAGTGGTACGGGTTTTAAAGCTGCTGATGTATTTCAACATTTTGATTTTCCGTATGAATTATACGCGCCGATTGGTACTGGCATTTATGGCGAAACTGTAGAAACAGAGATGGTAGCACGTAACTTACCAATCAATGTAAGAACAAAGCTGGTAAATGGCTGTACTTATCACATGGTTGATGAAGCTGGAAATCAAACTTATTTTAGTGTTCCTGGTGGTGAATATAACTTTGATGTGTCATTTGTACAGACATTAGAGAAAGATGATATCCATGCGGTATTACTCTATGGAGAAATGCTAAGCGGAGAAGGTGTTATTGATTTATTGAATACTTTAGATGATTTAGAAAAACCTATCTATTTTGTGCCAGGTGAATTTGGTGATCAGATGGATGAGGATGTTTTCCGTGCACTTTGTTCATTGAATCCAACATTATTATTGTCTGAAACAGATGCGTATTATCTCTCAAGTGAAAAATATCATGATTTTAAACTGACGGCTGAATACTTACATACGATGACTGGTTCAAATATTATGATTTTTAAGAATGGTGAAGGCGTATATTCTTATGGTGATGAGAAGTTTATGTTGCCGTGTGAGAATGTATCTGATATCGAACTACAGGCAGCTGTATTCGTTCTTGCGCAATTAGCTGGTGTTGATGTGAAGAACAGTATGGCGTTCATGTGTGACTTTGCTGAAAAGTTAGTACATGATTATGACGATTTTACCTTCGCGGAAGGTAAGATTAGACTTGCGGAAATCATCGCGCAGAAGTAATGCAAAAAAAAGGACTGACAACAAATGAAATAAACCAGCGTATTCAAGAGAATAAAGTGAATGGTGAATCAAAGAAATTATCAAAGTCGACAATAAATATCATCAAAGAAAATATTTTTACATATTTTAATCTTTTAAATGTCATACTTTTCATATTTGTATTTACGACCGGTAAATATCAAAATGCGATGTTTATGGGTGCGGTCATAACAAACGCACTCATCGGTATGGTTCAAGAGATACGTGCAAAAAAATTATTAGATCAGATAAGGATTCTCACAACCACGAAAGTAAATGCTTATCGTAATGATGCATGGATTGAAATTTCTGTTGATGAGATTGTACAAGATGATGTACTAGGTTTACAAGCAGGGATTCAGATACCAATTGATGGTGTAATTACTGAAGGTAGTCTAGAAATTAATGAGAGTCTTTTGACTGGTGAATCTGATACAGTTTATAAAAAAGTTGGAGATGCTGTTTATAGTGGGACAATCGTGCTAAGTGGAGATGCGGAAGTATCTGTAACTAAAGTAGGACACGACCGCCAATCTGAAAAGATTATGGAAGGCACTAAGATATCTGGATTTCAGAAGAGTGCATTACAGAGAGATTTGCAGAAACTGATTAAGATTGTATCTGTCCTAATTGTTCCTGTTGCATTGATACTTGTGGGAATGCAGATGGGAGTAAAAGGGGTAGGATATTCGGCTATCGTATTAAATACATCAGCCGCAATCATCGGTATGATTCCAGAAGGCTTAGTTGTACTAACAAGTGTTGCCCTGGCGGTTTCTACGATGCGTTTATTAAAATTAAAGGCACTTGTGCAGGAACTATATTCAGTTGAAGGTCTTGCAAGAGTTGATGTGGTATGTCTTGATAAAACAGGAACACTAACGCAAGGAGATATGCAAGTTGATCATATTGAGATTGTCAGTGATATTTCTGAGTTGAATCTGCATGCATATATGCATGCATACTTAGAGATGGAAAAACATCCAAACCCTACTGCAAAAGCTCTGATTGAGTATTTTAAGAGTGATACAAAAATCCAAGTAGATGATTTTCAACCGTTTGCAAGTGAGCGCAAATATACAAGTGCTTCTTTGCATAATATAGGAACTCTATATGTTGGTGCTTTTGAATTTATATTTGACAAAGAAGATACAGTCTATCAGAAATATCACGATACGGTTTCTAAAGGAGAACTGCGTACGATTGCGATAGCACTTGCAAAAGAAGACAATCAGAAAGAATTACTAGGCTTGGTATATATACGTGATGTGATGCGACCAAATGTGAATGAAACACTGGCCTATCTTTCAAAACAAGGTGTTACAATTAAAATTATCTCTGGTGATTATCCAAATACAGTTTCTTCAATCGCACGAAAAGCAGGGGTACCAGATGCAGATAAGTATATTGATTTATCTGTTGGTGAAATTGATTATAATCAAGTGGTCGAAGAATATACTGTTTTTGGAAGAGTGCTTCCGAAACAAAAGAAAGAACTACTGATAGCGCTACAGCGTAAACATGTTGTAGCCATGGTAGGGGATGGCGTAAATGATGTTCCTGCATTACGACAAGCAGATGTATCAATCGCTATGCTTGCAGGTTCATCGGCTGCGAAAGATATTTCTGATATTGTTTTATTAGAAAATGATTTTAATGTTGTACCTTCGATTGTCTGTGAAGGAAGAAGGGTAATCAATAATATCTCTAGAGCATCGTCGATGTATCTGGTTAAAACTTTATTCTCATTCTTCTTAACGATTTATGTTGCACTATTTCAAACTGTATATCCATTTGTACCAGTGCACTTAACAATGATTAGTGCAATCTGTGTGGGAATTCCAACAGTATTTCTACAACTAGAGCCTAGCTTTGAAAGATTAAAAGGTAGGTTTTTGGTGGATGCGTTTTTACGAGCGCTCCCATCCGCAATTACAGTTGTGCTAGTTGTAGTCTTTACAAAGTTCTATCGTACAACAATGGACTTATCTTTACAAAATGCAAATGCAATCTTAGTATTTGTAACAGGTGTAATCTATCTTTATACCTTGTACCGTATCTATCAACCGACCACAAAGTATCGTTTAATGATTGTACTCATCATGAGTTTCCTTTTCGTGATTACCTATTATTTCACGCAGGGTATCTTAGGAATTTCATTTAGTTTAGAGCTACTTCCGGTTACGCTTTTGACAACTGTGATAGGCGTTGCAATAGTATCTTTATTAGGCTTTTTTACGGATAAAGCGTTCAAAATAAATTCGTGCAATTTAAAGTGAGCTTGTGTATAATTACTATTGCGATGCGGATATGGTGAAACTGGTAGACACGCTGATTTCAGGTGTCAGTGAGGCGACTCGTGCAGGTTCGAATCCTGTTATCCGCACTTGATAGTTGACCCGATTATCGGGTCTTTTATTTTGTGTAAATAGCGGTTGTTTGAAGTAATATTGTTTATCTTATACAATGTACACATGAGGTGATATACATGAAAATCATAAAGAATGAAGAAATCAATGAGGACTTGTTTTCACAGATGATTCGTTTGGATCATGAAGTGTGGCCATTAGATGATGAAAGTTATTTACCGACATCATATTTGCGTAGATTGTATGAAAACTCAAAGGATGGATTATTTTTTGCGGTGGATGATGAAGAAAAGCTAATCGGTTATCAAACATTAATTTTTGTGGATAAAGATAATTTTCAGAAATATTATGAGACGGGTGATTTTACGGTTTTAAAAAATATGGGTATGAAGAGAGGCGAAAATATCTTATATATCTATACTGCCAATATTAAAGAAGAATACCAAGGTAGTGGTTGTATGAAAGAAATCGGAAAAGCAATCGCTTCCTGGTTAGTAGAACAGGAAGAAGAGGGGTATCATGTATCGGTTGCCTATGCGGAGGCAGTGACACCAGCAGGTGTAAAGACAGTTACTGGTGGATATGGGATGGAACCGATGGAAGATGTGGATGAAACTGGTCTTGGCCATTATATCTTGAAAGATGGAATGAAAGCATATTGTAAGAAGATGATAGAAGATACTGACTAGATAATTGTGGTTTTATTGTTTTGATATTTACAGCGTATATTTATAAGCCTAGAATAGTACTGGTGAGTTTTTAAATCGAAGAGGGAAAATATGCGAGGACTCGGAACAATTATTAATATCATTTTAATTGTGTTAGCTGGTACATTTGGCTGCTCTTTTAGTTCTAAAATGAAAGAGAAAATGCAGGAAACCTTATTTCTGGTCACTGGTGTTGCGGTTATTTTTATAGGTATTGCAGGCGCGATGGAACAGATGTTGTGTATTGAAAATGATAAATTGTCACCACGCAATATCATGATGGTAATTTGTTGCTTGGCAATCGGTGCGATTGTTGGTGAGTATTTTGACTTAGATGGAAAAATTAATCAATTCGCAGACTATGTAAAAAAGAAAAGCAATAATGGAAACGATACAAAATTTGTAATTGCCTTTGTTAATACAAGCTGTGTCGTATGTATTGGGGCTATGGCAGTCATTGGTGCAATAAAAGATGGAGTTGATGGAGACGTTACAGTATTAGCAGCTAAGGGTGTAATTGACTTTATCTTGGTCAGTGTTATGAGCGCCTCTCTTGGTAAAGGCTGTATGTTTTCGGCAATTCCGGTCGCAATCTTTCAAGGTAGTATTACCTTGCTTGCGATGATGTTAAATACAGTTGTGCCAGCTGTCGCATTAGAGAATCTTTCATGTGTTGGATCCATCTTGATATTCTGTGTTGGAGTCAATATGGTATTTGATCGAAAGATGCGAGTGGCTAATGTGTTACCGGCAGTTATCATCGCTGTGATATGGGGTATGGTATTTTAAAAAAGTCGAAAGACTTTTTTATTTTTTTATTGAGTTTATAATCTCTAAACAAAAAGTTTAAAAAACTATTGATTTTCGTCTTGAATTACATATAATTATTATTGTTTTGTTACTGTTAATAAATTGTTTAGTAAAACTAAACAATTGAGGAGGATTATGATAGATATCGGACATCGCATCAAGCAGCTACGAATCAAGAATGACCTGACGCTAGAAGAATTGGCCTCAAGAACAGAACTGACGAAGGGCTTCTTGTCACAGCTGGAGCGAAATTTAACATCTCCATCCATTCAGACACTAGCAGATATTGCGGAAGCTCTTGGGGTTGATATGTCACGCTTTTTTGCGGAAGAACATGAAGAAAAGATTGTCTTTACGCCAGAGGATGTGTTCGTTGATGAACAGGATGGTGTAACAACACATTGGATTGTTCCGAATGCACAGAAGAATGATATGGAACCCATCATCCTACAACTTCAACCTGGTACTTGTTCAAAACAAATTGAACCACATCAAGGGGAAGAATTTGGATATGTATTAAGTGGACGTATTTATCTCGTAAGAGAGGGATACAAAAAAGGCGCTGTCGTAAGACGAGGGGATACTTTCTATATCCGTGGGGACGTAGCGCATTATTTAGAAAATCGTAGTAAACAATCAGCAGAAGTGCTTTGGATTAGCACGCCACCGGAATTTTAGAGGGAGAATAGACATGGCAAAGAAATTGATTGAAGTAAAAAATGTTGTAAAAACTTTTGACAACCAAGTCGTACTAAAGGGAATCTCATTAGATATTTATGAAAATGAGTTTGTGACGTTACTTGGACCATCTGGTTGTGGTAAGACAACGCTCTTACGTATTATTGCTGGTTTTATTGAACCAACAGAAGGTCATGTCATTATGGATGGTGAGGATATTGCACGCATTCCTGCATACAAGCGTGATGTAAACACAGTGTTCCAACATTATGCATTGTTCCCACACTTAGATGTTTATGACAATATTGCATTTGGCTTAAAGATTAAGAAGCAGCCAAAGGACATCATCGACCAGAAAGTACGTCGTATGATTTCTCTTGTTGGTTTAGAGGGATTTGAACATCGTGATGTCACAATGATGTCAGGTGGACAACAACAGCGTGTAGCGATTGCACGTGCGCTTGTTAATGAACCAAAGGTTCTATTATTAGATGAATCTTTAAGTGCGTTAGATAAGAATCTACGTAAGGAAATGCAGCTTGAATTAAAGGAAATTCAGCGTGAGGTAGGTATTACATTTATCTTTGTTACCCACGATCAAGAAGAAGCTCTAACAATGTCAGATAAGATTGTTATCTTAAGAGATGGTGATATTGAACAGGTTGGTTCTCCAACAGAAGTTTACAATGAACCAATTAACCAATACTGTGCACGTTTTATTGGTGATTCAAATATCATCGATGGTGTGATGAAGAAGGATAACCTCGTTAACTTCGACGATGTAGATTACAATTGTGTAGATTATGGCTTTAGTGAGAATGAGCCAGTTGATATTGTAATTCGTCCTGAGGATATCGATATCGTGGCTAGAAACCGTGGCTTGTTAAATGGTGAAGTAAAGTCTGTATTATTCAAGGGTGTTCACTATGAAGTCATCGTAGAAACATCATCTGGTACATCTAAGACGGTTACCATGCATGTAACAGGAGAACATGACGTCATCAATAAGGAAGCGAAAGAACGTATTAGTGCGTCTTCCTTTACAATGGACCTTGAAGACGTAGATCAATTAACAGACTCTGAAGTTATCGCACGTGCAAATGCGCAAGCATGGACAGATGAGGGTGAGGATGTTTCCTTAACACATGTTGAATATGATGTGAAGAAGGAAATTGGAACATATTCATGTACATTCGCTACTGGTGCAGGTACAAAGATTACAGTTAAGATCAATGTAGTTAAGCCAACAGCAGTTGAAGATGTGGACAATGAGGAAGGTATTCAGGCATTTGATTTCTATCGTACGGTTGATGAAATCAAGGAATCTGTAGCGCTAGATACAGACTTGATTCGTTGGGCGGATGCGTATGCTTGGAATATTGAGGATGATTCTCGTGTTGAAATCTGGGATGTGAAGTATGACTTTGATGATGAAAACATCACAGAAGGTGATTACCAGATTACATTCTCTACACAGGGCCGTGAGTTAAAGATTGAAACTACAGATAAGATTGAAGCAGGTGAAAGAATTGGATTAGAGTGGAATCCTGAGGATATCCACGTTATGAGAAAGATGGGTTAATGTGCAATGAAGTCATTTAATAAATTAATCTATCCGTATTTTGTGTGGATGATGATTATGATTGTCATTCCGATGTTCATGATTGTCATGTATGCAATGACAGTAAAGGGTAATTCCGTTTTAACACTTCAATTTACATTTGAAAATTTTACACGTTTCTTCAATGATACGATTTTCCCAAGTGTATTATGGCGTAGTTTAAAGATGGCTTTCGTTACGACTGCAATTTGTATTCTTGTTGGTTATCCAACTGCATATATCATGGCGAAGCTAAAGA
Source organism: uncultured Solobacterium sp. (assembly GCF_963517755.1). Classification (NCBI taxonomy): domain Bacteria; kingdom Bacillati; phylum Bacillota; class Erysipelotrichia; order Erysipelotrichales; family Erysipelotrichaceae; genus Solobacterium; species uncultured Solobacterium sp. The sequence goes on along the minus strand of NZ_CAUQGG010000012.1, from coordinate 9,206 downwards.
GCGGTTCACAAGCAATTATGGTATTACTTATTACACTACCTATGTGGATCAACATGCTTGTACGTACGTATGCATGGAAGGGTATTTTAGGCTGGTTTGGCTTTAGCAGTGAAGTTAGAGTATATATCGGTATGGTATACAACTTCTTGCCATTTATGATTCTACAAATTTATACAGCTCTTTCTAAGATTGATAAGAATTTATTGATTGCGGCTAGTGACTTAGGTGCGGATAATAAGCAGACATTCTTACGTGTTACATTACCACTATCTTTAAGTGGTGTTGTAAGTGGTATTACTTTGGTATTCTTACCAGCAGTATCTAGCTTCTTTATTCCTAAGCTACTTGGTGGTGGTCAGTATGTATTGATTGGTAATTTGATTGAAGATTACTTTATCAAGACTGGTGACTGGAACTTTGGTTCTGCAATCAGTTTAATTATGGCAATCATTATCTTAATTTCGATGTATGTTACAAAGAAACTAGATAAAGAACCAGCAGAGGAGGCAGACTAATGGAAAAGAAAAATTCTATTTTCGGGAAGTTATATCTTGCCCTCATCTTGGCATTCTTCTACTTGCCAATTCTCTATGTAGTGTTCTTTAGTTTCAACCGTTCTAAATCACTTACTCGCTTTACTGGTTTTTCATTACGTTGGTATGAGAACATGTTTAATAACCGTTCTATCTTAGAAGCAATCTATTACACGGTTTTATGTGCGGTACTAGCGACATTAATTTCTACATTCATTGGAACAATCACAGCAATTGGTCTTTCCAAGTCTAAGCGCATTACACGTGAGTTATTCCAACAGGTAAATAACTTACCAATGCTAAACCCAGAAATCGTTACTGCGATTGGCTTAATGTTGTTCTTTACATCATTGAGAGTTCAAACTGGATTTACTACGATGTTATTAGCGCATATTGCTTTTTGTACACCATATGTAATCCTATCGGTATTACCACGTTTACGTCGTATCGATAAGAACATGGCAGAGGCTGCGTTAGATTTAGGTTGTACTCCATGGCAAGCGATGTGGAAGGTTATCATCCCTCAGATTAAGGGTGGTATTATTGCGGGTGCACTTGTGGCATTCTCGATGTCCTTCGATGACTTCGTTATCTCCATGTTTACGACAGGACCGGGTGTTTCCAATATCTCTATCTATGTTTATGCAAATGTAAAACGTGTTAACCCAACAATTAATGCGTTAAGTGCAATTATTGTTTATGTCATCACAGTTGTACTCATTGTCGTAAATGTTGTACCTATGATCAATGAAAGAAGAAAGGCAAAGTTAAATGCGCAAATTACAGAATCTAACTAAATTAGTATTATGCGCTGCACTTGTAGCTCCACTTGTTGGCTGTGGTGGGGATGATGAAAGTGCAGTAAAGCAAGTTGGTGACGCAAAAGAAATGTTTGGCTGTAACGTTATCAATGTATTCAACGCAGGAGAATATATCGGTGAAGGAGTCATCTCTGACTTTGAAACAATGTATAACGCAAAAGTTAACTACGATTTATTTGAGTCCAATGAGATGATGTACACAAAGTTACTTGGTGGCTCATCTTATGATGTACTTGTGCCTAGTGACTATATGATTGAACAGTTACTAGCTGAGAAGATGTTACAACCATTAGACAAGAAGTCTTATGAAAATCTTGGCTTACTCAATCCATCTGTTGTAGAGTCTCAAAAAGGCTTTGATCCAACTCTTGAATATTCTGTCCCATACTTTTGGGGTAATGTTGGTCTTGTTTATAACAAAACAACAGTTGATGAAAAGGATATTGAAGAAGAAGGCTGGGATATTCTCAAAGATCCTAAGTATAAGGGAAGAATCTTCTTCTATGATTCACAACGTGATGGCTTCATGATTGCGTTTAAGGCACTTGGTTATTCCATGAACACAAATGATCCAAAGGAAATCCAAGAAGCGTATGAGTGGCTATCAGAGATGAATGAGACTATGGACCCTGCATATGTTACAGATGAAGTTATTGATGGCATGACGAATGCGGAAAAAGATATCGCTGTCATGTATTCTGGCGATGCGACAAACGTTCTTACGGAAAATATGGATATGAGCTGGGTAGCACCAAAGCAGGGTACAAACGTATGGATTGATGCAATGGTTATTCCAAAAAACAGCAACTGTCCAGGACTTGCGAATAAGTTTATTGATTACATCATCAGTGAAAGTGTTCAGTCACAGAACTCTGAGTGGGTTGGATATACACCGGTTGATTTAAGTGTTCAAGAAGAACTTGCAGGACCAGATGGTGAATTCTTTGAAAATCCAGCATATGTTCCACGTACAGGATATAAATTGGATGAAACATTCCATTTCGATGAGCAGCTCAAAGCGAAACTCTCAGACTTGTGGAATAAGGTCAAAGTACAATAACGGTTTTCTCACTTTGAAAAAAATACAAAAAATATTTGTAAACTAGAAATAAAAAGTGATATACTTCTATTGCATTCGGTGAATGCTTTCAGTATAATAATAAAGCGCTGTAAATTTACAGGGCTTGGTTCCTTAGCCAAGTGGTAAGGCAGCAGACTGCAACTCTGCGAGCGCCGGTCCGACTCCGGCAGGAACCTCCATGGAGATGTGGCGGAATCGGCAGACGCAACGGACTTAAAATCCGTTGTCTGAAAGGACGTATGGGTTCAAGTCCCATCATCTCCACCATCAAAAAATGCTTACTTTGGTAAGCATTTTTTTATACGATGATAAAAAAGTGATGGGTGTCCATCATATAAAACGAGGTAATACGATACAAAGAAGAATGAGTATAATACTAGCAAATAGTGGAGTATTGTGACGTTGACTTCTTTCTAGGAGGATACGTTTGCGATAATCTGCGTACGTTGGATCTAAGTCCTTACTTCTTTGAAATTCAAGAGAAGAGAAATCACCCTTGAGCCAAGCCTGTCTAAATGTTCCAACAAAGAATAGAATGGCTGTTAGAATCCCAAGACTGTTTAAGAAACCGAAACGAAATGGTTGTTTTACAATACCAACTATAACAGAAATAAGTAGTACAACTCCAACGTAAATCCATACTTTTATATCCCTAAATGGGAGAATTAACTTTTTTAACATGGTTACATTTTAACTGATATTTTGAACATGACAATATCCTTGATCGTGATTTGTTGAAAATGTGTACTTATTTACAGAAATACGATGTAAACCGCTTGGATAGCGTTGTTTATCATTTTTAGGAATGATATAATAAGAATGATAAAAAAGGGAGATTGTATATGGTATTCAACAAGATTAAAGAATTCGTCGCACCAGTAGATGAAGACGAAGATGAAGGTGAAGAATTACAATTCACGGGAAGAGAGGTACAACCAGTGAGTACTTACGAGTCAAAACAAACAAATTTGAATAACATTTCTAAAAATACACAAATGGTAATGTTCGAACCAAGAAGTTTCGAACAAGCTGAGGAGATTGCACGTCACTTAAAGCAAACACGTGGCTGTATTATCAACTTACACCGTTTACAAAGAGAATATGCACAACGTACAATTGATTTCTTATCTGGTGTTGTATTCGCATTAGATGGAACAATTCAGAAGGTTGGTCATAATGTTATCTTCTGTGCTCCAAGAAACGTTGGTGTTGAAGGTAATATCTCACTTGATAAGGGTGAAGATGAATAATCTAGGGAATTACGATTCTCTGATTGCACATTTACACGACTTAAAAGAAAAGAGTGAACGTTGGCATAAGACTGTTTGTTCTGCATTCTTAACAGAAGAAGAACAAGCTATTGTCCAAAAGATATTCACTCCATCACGCTTTGTCCGCTATGACGGTGGATATGATGGTGCACGTAAAAAGAAAGTCATCTTTCTCTATGATGAGAAGGATGGCTTTTCAGATATTGTATGCATGAAGGCTAAGATAGATCAGCGTTTTCGTACGATAGGGCATCGTGATGTATATGGGGCTATCATGAATCTACAGATAGAGAAGAGTAGTTTTGGAGATTTTTGGATTGAAGAAGATGCAATCTATCTCTATACATCAGAGCAGATGGTTGAGTTTATCAAAGATCACTTGATTCGCATCAATCAGTTAACGGTATCGTTTGAAAAGATTGATGAACATCCAAAACAGGTGTTTAAAACCAAAGAGATTTCTTTGGTTGTGGCAAGTGAAAGAGCGGATGCGATAGTGGCTGCTTTAACCCATTCTAGTCGTAGTGATGCGAAGGATTTAATACGTAAAGGATACGTGCAGGTAAATCATATCGAACTTGAAGAGCCTGATAAAATATGCAATAATGGGAGTGTTATTTCTATACGTGGAACAGGTAGATTTACCTTCTTAGGTTTTAGCCGAAAGACACGTACAGGGAGAATCGTTGCAGAATTTCTGCAGAATATATAAGAGGAGAGAACATGACGACACGAAGACCGACATTTCGTATCATGAAAAATGGCTATGATCGGTTTGCGGTTGATGATGTGATGGAGCAATACGCTGCGCAAGTTGCCTTCCTTCAAAGAAAGTTGGAACTCTATCAAGAACAGATGGTTGAGACAACAGAGAAGTTGGAGGATTTACAGACACGCTACAATGAGATTGAGCGTGCGGTAGATGTGCGGAAAGATGCGGCCGACAGTATTACCAGATTATCTTTGCAGGAAGCTAACGATGTGATGGCAAGAGCACAGAATAACGCTGATGAGATTGTCAAAGAAGCTTTATCTGTTGCGCGTTCCATATTGCTGGACCTATCGCAACTGTATACTGAAGCTGGTGAGGTCAAGAGTGATCTTAGCCAACAGCTAACCGATTTACAAAAGAGTTTAGATAACTTTAAACTTCCAAAACTTCCTGATATGGATTGGTTGGAAGAATCTGATAAAGAATTGCATTGATCAGGACATGCTTTAACAGAAGTGGATTGATAAGAGAGTTCGTGTATGCTGAAAACGAACATGAAGCCTGTTAATAGAATCACCTGTGAGCAATCGTACATTCTGCGTTAAAGAAGTAATGAGTGTATGACAGTAATGTCATAAACTAAGGTGGTACCGCGTTTAGACGTCCTTAGATTTTTGAGGACGTTTTTATTTTTATAAAGAGGAGGGTCATATGGACTACAAAGATACGCTAAACATGCCAAATACAGATTTTGAGATGCGTGGTAATCTTGCACAGAAAGAACCAGGTATTTTAAAGAATTGGCAACAAGACAACTATTATCAAAACTTACTAAAACATCACAAGGGACAGAAGGCATTTATCTTGCATGATGGTCCTCCATACGCAAATGGTAACCTGCATGCAGGTACAGCCATGAACCGTACAATCAAGGACTTCATTATTCGTAGCCATGCGATGTCTGGTTACTATACACCATTCTTTCCAGGATGGGATACACATGGATTGCCAATTGAGAATGCAATCCAGAAATTGGGTGTTGACCGTAAGACGCTGTCTGCTGCGGAATTTAGACGTAAGTGCGAAGAGTATGCACACCAGCAGATTGCACAACAGATGGAAACAGAAAAGCGTTTAGGTCAGATTGCGGATTATGAACATCCATATATCACACTGAAGAAAGAATTTGAAGCTCGTCAGATTCAGTCTTTCGCATCGATGGCATTAAAAGGGATGATCTTCCAAGGATTAAAACCTGTTTATTGGTCACCATACAACGAGACCGCGGTTGCGGATTCTGAAATTGTTTATAAAGATGTTAAGGATGCGACAATCTATCTTAAGTTCCCAATTGCGGATGGTAAGGGTGTATTAGGTGCAGATGATAACTTTGTAATCTGGACAACAACACCTTGGACAATACCATCAAACATGGCAGTATCTGTTCACCCTGATTTAGAATATGCATTAGTAAAGACAAGTGCAGGCAATTTAGTTGTGCTTGAAAAGTTTGTTGACCGCTTACTTGAAAAGTTTAATCTTGAAAATCTAGGTATCCTAAAGACATTTACTGGTAAGGAAATTGAAGGTGTTACATATCATCATGTTGCATTAGATAAGGAATGTCCATGTCTTTTAGGCACACACGTTACAGATGAAGATGGTACTGGTATTGTACATACAGCTGGTGGCCATGGTATGGACGACTATCTTGTATGTATGAAGAATGGAATGCCACCAATCTGTACTGTTGATGAACGTGGTTATATGAATGAAGAAGCAGGCTCTTATCAAGGTATGTTCTTTGAGGATTGTTCAAAGGCTATCATTCATGACATGAGTGAAAAGGGCTACTTACTAAAAGTTGAAAATATTACTCACTCCTATCCACACGATGATCGTCTAAAGAAGAAGGTTATCTTCCGTGCGGTGAAACAGTGGTTCTGTTCAATTGAAAAGGTACGTGAGCAGGCATTGGATCAGATTAACAACCACGTTAAGTGGCATAATTCCTTTGGTCAAAAGCGTATGAACAATATGATTGCGGACCGTGGAGACTGGTGTATCTCTAGACAGCGTCTATGGGGTGTTCCAATTCCAATTATCTATTGTGAAGACAACTCACCAATCATGGAGAAGGAAGTATTTGATCATATCGCTGAACTTATGAATGAATATGGTTCAAATGTTTGGTTTGAAAGAGACGCAAAAGATTTACTACCAGAAGGTTATACAAATGAAAAATCACCAAATGGTGAATTCCGTAAGGAAACAGATATCATGGACGTATGGTTTGATTCTGGCTCAAGTTGGAATGAATTGATTGCTCGTGGTGATAGTTATCCATGTGATTTATACTTTGAAGGTTCTGATCAGTATCGTGGTTGGTTTAACTCCTCACTCATCGTTTCAACAGCAGTCAACGGCACAGCTCCATATAAGGAAGTTCTATCCCATGGTTATGTTGTAGACTCTAAGGGTGAAAAGATGTCTAAGTCTGTTGGTAATGTTGTAAACCCAATGGATATCATCAACCAGAATGGTGCCGATGTATTCCGTCTTTGGGCAATGTCCTCAGACTTTAAGGAAGACTTAAAGTTAGGTCCAAGCAATATCAAACAGGTTTCTGATCAGTATCGAAAGATTCGTAATACATTCCGTTTCTTACTAGGCAATGTAAATGGAGAAGATTTCAATCCATCAACAGATATGGTCGCTTTTGAAAATCTAGAACGTGTTGACCAACAAGTACTTGTATTACTCAATGATTTGGTCAAAGATGTACGTAAGGATGTGCTGGAGTACAATTACTTATCCGCAAATAAGCATCTGATGTATTTCATGGTTAATATCTTATCTTCTTACTATTGTGATTTCACAAAGGATATCCTATATGTAAGTGCGAAAGATGATCACCGTAGAAGACAAGTACAGTCTGTATACTGGAACTGTGCGGATGCGCTCGTAAAACTTTGGGCTCCATTCTTAGCATTTACTGCTGAAGAAATCTGGACACATTTCTCACATCTTGGCACAAACTCCGTGCATTACGAAGAATTCCCAGAAGTGAAGGAATACGCAGAAGCTGAAACATTACGTGATGAAATCAAACGTCTATTAGATATTCGTGCACTTGTCACAAAGGCAAATGAAGAAGCACGTAATGAAAAACTAATCGCTTCTAGCCAAGAAGCGAAGATCCTTCTTACTCTTCCAAGGGAAGACAAGGAACTTGTAGAAAAGAATCTAGGTGCTGCAGTAGCACAATGGTTAATTGTTTCTCAGGTTGAACTTGTAGAAGGCGAAACAGCTGTGAAGGTTGAAAAGGCTAGTGGAGAGAAGTGTCCGCGTTGTTGGAACTATGATGAACACGTGGATGAAAATGGACTATGTCCAAGATGTCACGCTGTCATGGAAGGCTATAAGCTCATTCACCAAAACTAAATACATAAAACATGCATGTAGGATGAAAGCTCTACATGCATGTTTTTGGTAAAGAAAAGCGACAGTAATCTGTCGCATGATGTTATAGTTCAATCTTCTTAAATTGTTCCCAAGGTAAGTAAGGCTTACCAAAGTGCCCATAGTTTGTAGTCTGTGTATAAATAGGTCTTTCAAGATCTAATTCCTTGATCATGTTTTTAACTGAGAAGTTAAAGTTCTTCTTAACGATTTCTTCTAACTCTTCATCACTATACTTCGAAGTATTGAAACTGTTGACATTGATAGAGATAGGGTTAGGTTCACCAATTGCATATGCAAGTTCAATCTGACACTTCTTTGCTAGACCGTTAGCTACGATGTTGCGGCAAACGTAACGTGCATAGTAAGCTGCAGAGCGGTCAACCTTAGTAGGGTCCTTGGATGAGAAACAACCTCCACCGATAGGTGCGTATCCACCATATGTATCTACTACAATCTTACGTCCAGTTGTGCCAGAATCACCCCAGCTACCACCAACGACGAAAGAACCGGATGGGTTGATGAAGAACTTTGTATTTTCATCAATGAGTTCAGGTTTTACAACCTTGTCGATAACTTCTTTGCGGATTAGTTTCTTCAAGTCTTCTTGTGTAATATCTTGACTGTGTTGTGTAGATACAACAATTGTTTCAATTCTCTTAAGTTCACCATTGTCGTATTCTACTGTTACCTGAGTTTTTCCATCAGGTCCTAGTAGTGTAGGATTTTCACGACGAACCTGTTCAAGACGCTTTGCGAGCATGTGTGCACAGTCAATCGCAAATGGCATATAAGACTTTGTTTCATCACTCGCAAAACCAAACATGATACCTTGGTCACCGGCGCTATATTCTTGGTGTCCCACAGCAGAGTTGATTTCTGCAGATTGCTTGTTTACTTTTAGAATAACATTATAGTCTTCAGGGTAGCCAATATCACTTAGAACTTTCTTTGCGATTGCAGCGTAGTCAATGATGGCAGTTGTACCAGCTTCACCATAGATGAAGATTGTATCATCTTTAATCGTAGCTTCAACAGCCATATGTGCTTGTGGATCTTGTGCCAGAGCTGCGTCCAAGATAGAATCCGCAATCAAATCACAGATTTTATCTGGGTGACCACTTGTAACTGATTCGGATGAGAAATAATACTTTGACATAATAAAAACCTCCTTCGTTTTGTCTTTTTTTATGCGACAGATGAAAGAGGTTATTTAACGTATTTTACTCTTTCCTTATCGATGTCAGCTGAACCACCTTGCTGGAAGCAGTAGGTTGGTGTGAGGTTATTGAGCTGACTCTCTACCTCAGTTCTTGATAAAAGACG
>NZ_CAUQGG010000011.1:0-49493 GCF_963517755.1 uncultured Solobacterium sp. | reverse complement strand
CGTGGGCAGTAGGATTTGGCTTGATAACTTTTGTTCTTGCTTGCATAGGAGCATTCGTTGCAACAAGGATACTTAAAAAACATTTTGAAAAAGCTGGAATGATTTAATCAATCTTTGTTTGTTAGAAAAATAAAAATGGACTAAATAATGGAGATAATTGCTATGTATTATTTAGGGTCTGTTATTCATATAGAAAAAAACAATAGACCTTTTTGATACTGGTAATTATCATAAAAAATCAATTTAAAATATAAGGAAAGAGCATGTTTCTTTCATTTCAGAGGACTTATTATACCTATGTGCAGAAGTCCTCCTTTTTTGTTAAAAAACGCAGACAAAAAAGAAATGGAGGGAATAAAATGCCAAAAGAATATTACCTTTATGTCAACGCTCAAGTGAAAAGTTAAATTCCACTTCTAAAGAATAAAAAATAAAGTGGAAGTAAGTTATTCAGAAATAGTACTATTAAGGGTCAATAACCTAAGATGGTACTATTTTTAAGTTGAAAATGATTATATTTTAGTTAGAATGAAGATGAAGTTACAGAAAAATGAGCGCATAAAAGGCAGGCAGAATCTACTGTTCAAAAAATTTGTAAGAGTTGATTCTACTTCGTTCTCTGATGAAAGTTAAATACCGACCCTTCGTGTGTGATTGATTTTGAAACTTTTGAGTTATCTTCTTACTTTAGAAGATATGGTTTTAGAATTACTTCGTCTGCAGCGATTTCGGTAATTCCAAAATCATGAAGTCTCTTAGCCATTTCTTCGTTGTAGAAATGGAGCAGCTGTATGGATGATCTTCCGTGCAGCTTTTCTTTGTGCGTTATGTTAAGTTATTATGGTACAATATTTAAACATGAGAAAAAAAGAGATGAGAAAAGAAATGGAATTAAATAAAAATAATGTTATTGAAAATGCTTATGATAAACTCTTTTTCACAGAAAAAAAACAGACAAAAGGTATACAAATATATTGCTTAAACAATGATACAGGAACGGGTAAAATGCGTTGTTATAATCTTTTGGAAGGAATTCAACTCTCTTACAATACTTTGAATATGCAAACTACTTATCAAAAGATAGAGCCTAAGGAGGGTATGTTACAGATTGATCATTGTTTAGAAGGTTGTTATGAATTTATTTTAGAAAATAACGAGCATGCTTTTTTAGGGAGTGGAGATTTAAGCATTGTTGATCTTGGCAAAGCTTTATTTAAAAATTCTTGTATCCCTATGAAGAGATATGTTGGACTTTCACTTTTTATTGATATAAATGTGGCTCAAAAATCAATTGATAAATATTTTCCGTATGGAAATATTGATTTGCATAAATTACGAGACAGATTGTGTAAAAATGGAGTATCTTTGATTATACGTTCTCGTGATGGAATAAATCATATTATCAACGAACTCTATGAGGTAGATGAAAGAGTAAAGCTTCCATACTCTATTATAAAAACGATAGAGTTACTTTTGTTTTTAGGTTTGATAGAATCAAAAGATACAGAACTGTTTTCATCATTTTCTGAACCAGTATACAGAGCAACTCAAGAGTGTTATAAAATGATTATAGAAAATCCTTTTGAATGGATGAAGATAAGAGATTTAGCGAAAAAGTTTGCTGTTTCCGAATCAAGTCTTAAAAATTGCTTTCAATGTATTTCTGGGAAATCTATAGGTGCTTTTATGAGGGAAAACAGAATAAAAGAAGCATCGATTCTTTTGAATAAAAAACCATACTTAAGTATAGGGGAACTTGCCGAGATGACCGGTTATGAAAATCAAAGCAAGTTTTCAAAGGCGTTTAAAAGTATTATGGGTAAAAATCCAAGTGAATTTAAGTGAGAATAATTTGTCTTTTTGGAGTTAAAAAATACCCAATTGGTTATAGAGAACTTTTAACTTTGCAGGCATACTTAACATGGATGGTGATATAAGGCACTGGTGCACCAGTGCCTTATATTTTTCATCAGGGTTAGTTAAAACTAACAAATTAAGAACTGGAATTTAGGAGGGAAGTTCATTATGAAGTTAAAAGACATTATTCAAATCACTGTATTTACGGTTATTGCTTTTGTTTTAGGAATGGCTGTATCAATGGGTACAGGAATGTTAGGAACTGTTTCACTTTATGTTGCAAGTGGTTTTTCTGCACTTGTGATAGCGCCGCCATTTGTTGTAATGGCAAAAAAGATTAAGAAAAAACCTTCAGCATTTATATTTTTCATGTTGTTGGCTATTTTTTGGTCGTTAATGGGATATTGGCCTATGCTAATTATAAATTTAGTCGCAGGAATTGTAGCTGAAATTATCATTGGAAATTATGAAAATGATAAACGAGTGGCAGCGGCAGTTGCAACTGGAATGTTTATAATTTCAATGCATGCTATGACTTTTGTTAAAGTTTTAGGTCCACAAAAATTAGTAGAAGTTTTTAGTGTTTTTTCTCCAGAACAAGCACAATTTATGCATATGTTTTTCACACCTAAAGCCATGCTAATTTCTATTGCAATAAATATTGTTTTGGTCATTTTAGCCGGTACTTTCGGAATGTATATAAATAATAAATTTTTTGAAAAAAGAAAAGAAAAAGGAATACTTTGATGCAAAAAAACACAATAAAAGAGACTTGCATAGTTAATAGTATAGTTTTGTTTATTCTTATCGTTTCATTCTCTATCACGCTTTTTATTACTGATAAGCTTGGCTATTATATTATGCTAGCGGTTTCGTTTGTTTTGTTGCTAACGCATTCAAAAAAAATATTTCTTAACATGTCTACAAAGTATTTGTTTCTCATACTACTTTTGTACTTATTAAAGAAACTTCCTTATGGACTTGGAGTGGCGTCTTTTATGGGCTTGCTTTTAATTGGAATAAAGCTTTTTCCCATTTTTACTTTAGGTAGAATACTAATAGCTTTATCGCCGCTTACTATAATGAGTTCATTAAGGAAAATCGGAATTTCCAATAATTTTAATCTAAGTGTTGCTACGGGACTTAGATTTATGGGTGAAATGAACATAAGACTTAAAGAGATACGAAACGGAATGAAAGTAAGAGGCTTAGCAATAAGCCTCTTACACCCTATACGTTCGTTTGAGCTTTATCTTATTCCATTGATGTACAAATGTCTTCATGTAAGTGAAACCTTGACATCTTCCATTATTTCAAAAGGTGCAGAATATGAGATAGAAAAAACAAGTTACAACTCTACTAAATATAGTGTTTTTGATTTGTTTTGCATATGCATTTCCATTTATTTAGTATGGAGAGTTCTATAAAAATGGGAGAATATTAATGAATATTTTAGATGTCAAAATCAACAAATTTAAGTATAAAAACAGCAAAGAGATTATCTTAAAAAATTTAAGTTTAAGCGTTGAACCGGGTGAATTGATTGTTATAACCGGTCTTTCAGGTTGTGGGAAAACAACCTTAACAAGAATATTAAACGGATTAATTCCTAATCACTATGAGGGTGATTTAGATGGGGAAGTAAATTTATTTAATAAAAATTTGCTGGACTACGAAAAAGGTGAACTTGCAAAATATATTGGCAATGTATTTCAAAATCCATCGGATCAGTTTTTTGCTACCATTGCGGAAGAAGAAGTCGCCTTTGTCGGAGAAAACTTAGGAATGCCCCTTGAGGAATTAAAACAAAAAACAAAAGAAGCCTTTGAAAAAATGGGAATTAGCGACTTGATGGACAAGAAACTTTCCGAACTTTCCGGAGGACAAAAGCAAAAAGTAGCAATTGCTTCCACTTTGCTATATGATACCAAAATTATTTTCTTTGACGAGCCTTCCTCCAATTTGGATTATCAAGGGATTGCTCAGTTTAGAGATATTATTCGCAGATTAAGAGCGATGGGGAAAACAATCCTTGTTGCGGAACATCGATTGTTCTTTTTAAATGATTTATATGACCGCTTAATCTATATGAAAGATGGGACGATCGAAAGGGTGTTTTCTCAAGGAGAACTCACAGAGAATGACTGCAAAAAATATGGATTGCGAGCAATCAGTTATAGGTCCCTGAAAGCACAAAACTTGGGTGCGGAACAAGAGAAGGCTGCGAGTATCGTGGATTTAAGTATCAATATCGGGAAACAGGAACTCATAAAGAATCTTTCCTTTGATCTTCATTATGGAGAAATCATGGCAATCATCGGGAAAAATGGAATCGGGAAAACAACATTAGGAAGAACTTTGGCAGGCATAATTAAAAATAAAGGGAAAATAAGCTATGGAAAAACAACGAAAGAAAGATTGAAGCAATCATACTATATGATGCAGGATGTGGATTATCAAATTTTCTTTGATACGGTGGAAAATGAACTGATCCCTAAGAATAAAGTGAAAGATAGTGAATATCTGAAAGAAGTCACCTCCTACATTAGGGCGATTGATTTGTGGGATAAAAAAATGGATCATCCGCAAGAACTTTCCGGTGGGCAAAAGCAAAGGCTTGCACTTGCCACTGCCTTTTTAAGTAAAAGGAAAATCATTATTTTGGACGAGCCGACTTCAGGGCTTGATTGCAAAAGAATGAAAGAAATAGGAGCTATGATAAGGAAGTATGCGACTAAGAGACCGGTGGTTATTATTACCCATGATTTAGAACTTCTCTTTGAGGTGTGTAATACGGTGCTGATGATTGATGACAAGACTTATAAAAAAATACCTGTAAAAGAGAATGAAGTTGAAATATCGGATTTTTTATTTGCTTCCATAGGATAAAAATTTTTGGTATCAAAGGAGGATACAGATTATGAATTTAATCAAACAGTATGTAAAAGAATATAAGAACACTTACATTCAATCTGTTCTATTGGCAGTTTTAGGAGTGGTATCCGGTCTTGCCGCATATATCATATTAGCAAAAATGATTGTAGGACTGATTGGAAAAAACACAGAATTCGGATTTTATTTGCAATACGGTCTTATGGTATTAGCCGCAATGGTCTTGAAAGAAATCTTTGCGGCGGCTTCCACCTCCATATCGCATCAGGCAACGTTTTATTCCTTAAAAAAGATAAGGGAAGAAATTTCTAAAAAACTGTTTCGGATGCCCCTTGGAAAGGTTATGAATATTTCTTCCGGTAAGCTCAAGAATATTATTGTGGATCAGGTGGATTCTATGGAAACAACCTTAGCACATATTATTCCTGAAATGACTGCCAATATCATCGGTCCGATTCTCTTGCTGATTTATATGTTTATTTTGGATTGGAGATTAGCACTTGTTTCCCTGATCCCTCTTGTGATTGGAATGTTCTGTATGAAATCGGTGATGGCATCTTATGGGAAAAAGTATCAGCAATCGGTGGAAATCAATCAGAAAATGAATAACGCAGTGGTGGAATATATCGGAGGAATTGAGGTCATCAAGATGTTCAATCAAAGCGAAGCCTCCTATCAGAAATACAGTGAAGCGGTCCATGAAAATGCGGCATTTTATTATCATTGGATGAAAGAAACGATGATTGGTGTATCTGCATACAGAAAAATTTCACCTATGTCCTTGCTTACAATCCTGCCGTTAGGAGTTTATTTCTATTTAAATGGTTCCTTAACAATAGCGACTTTTATAACCATCATTGTACTTTCTTTTGGAACGGTAGAAAATATATTGACGGCGACCAATTATATGGATGATCTGTCCAGAATAGGAACGATTACAAAGGAAATCGGATTGATTTTAGATGCTCCTGATCTTGAACATGGGAAAGGGAATGTTTCGTTATCTGGTAGTGATATTGAACTGAAAAATGTGGATTTTTCTTATACGGAAGATAAGAAAGTATTAGAAGGGGTCAGTTTGACGATTGGGGAAAATCAGGTAACGGCATTTGTCGGTCCGTCAGGAGGCGGAAAGTCAACCATTACGAAGCTGATTGCAGGTTTTTGGAATGCAGATGCCGGAGAAGTAATAATCGGGGGAAAAAACATCAAAGAGATTCCGCTGGAACAGTTATCCGAAACCATCTCTTATGTATCACAGGACAACTATCTATTTGATATGTCTGTCAGAGAAAATATAAGAATCGGAAAACCGTCGGCAAGTGATAAGGAAGTAGAGGAAATGGCAAAATTATCCGGTTGTGATGAATTTATCCGAGGGTTATCCGCCGGGTATGACACGATTGTGGGAGAAGGCGGAGGACATTTGTCCGGAGGAGAAAAGCAACGAATTTCTATCGCAAGAGCCATGCTGAAAAATGCACCAATCGTCATTTTAGATGAAGCAACCTCCTATATGGATACTGAAAATGAGAGTATCGTTCAGGAAGCCATCAGCAATTTGGTGAAAGGAAAAACATTGATTTTAATTGCACATAGGCTTAGAACCGTTGTTAATGCAGATAAAATATTTGTGGTCAAAAACGGGAAGATTGAAAGCTGTGGACAGCATGAGGAGCTTTTAGAAACATCAAAAGTCTATTCCTCTTTGTGGAAAACTGCGGGAAAGGAGGAGCGTTATGATTACAGTATTTAAGAAAATATGGAACTTTGCGGAAAAGGAACAATCGAATATACGAAAGTCCATTATTGTCAGCTTCCTTTGTGCGGCGTTTAACGCAATGCAAATGGGTGGTGTGTATTATGTTCTCGTTAAAATATTTGACGAAACTCTTTCTGTGAAGGATATAGCCGTTGTCTTAGGGATTCTTCTTATCAGCTTAGTCGGAAAGATTATCACACAATATGTTTCTCAGCTGGAACAAACGCATGCCGGCTATTTTATGGCAGCGGATAAAAGAATTCGTATTGGAAACAAGCTGAAAAAAGTACCGATGGGATTTTTCAGTGAATTCAGCTTAGGAAAGATTACAACAATGAGTACAACCACTCTCAGCCAGATTGAAATGCAGGTACCGATGTTGCTTGTGCTTGTTTTAGGCGGATTACTCAATACTTTTGTTTTTGCCTTAGCCTTGTTTTATTTGCATATAATGGTGGGGATCACCGCAGTTTTAGGAATCCTTGCATTTTTTATTGTCACTTATTTTATGGAGAAAAAGTCAAGAGAAAATGCAAGTGAAATTGGCATCGCTCAAACGCATTTGACAAAACAGGTACTGGAAACCGTACAGGGAATACAGGTGATTAAATCATACAATTTAGGCGGTAAGAATAATAAAGAACTTAGCAATGCATTTGAAGAAAACTGTAATATTACAATGAAACTTGAAAAAACTATGACTCCATATATCGCCTTGCAGAGAATTGTCCTTGGAATCAGTATTGCCGCTATTATTATTTTATCTGCCAAGTATTACATGGAGGGAAATATGATTTTGGCAGATGCAATTATGTCGATGATTGCCGGTTTTATTATCTTTGAGGGAATCAAGGCGGCAGGAAGTTCTATGGCAATACTGAGAATTGCGGAAAACTCCATCGACAGCTTGAAATATTTGGAACAGATTCCTGAAATAAAAGAAGGACAGGAAACAAGTCCAATCCGTCACCCTAGTATTGAATTTAAAGATGTTTCTTTCGCTTATGATGAAAAGACGATTTTAGATCATATTTCCTGTGAGATGAAGAAAAACACCATTACTGCCATTGTTGGTCCGTCCGGAAGTGGAAAGACGACTTTTTGCAATCTGATTGCAAGATTTTGGGATGTGAATACAGGAGAAATATTAATAGGTGGGAAGAACATCAAAGAGTATACTCTGCCCCATCTGATGAGTCATATCGCTATGGTATTTCAAAGTGTCTATCTCTTTGAAGATACGATTGAAAATAATATCAAGTTCGGTGTGCCAAATGCGACAAGAGAAGAAGTCATAGAAGCTGCTAAAAAGGCGATGTGCCATGATTTTATAGAAGCCTTGCCGAATGGGTACGATACATTGATTGGTGAAGGTGGAGCCACTCTTTCCGGTGGAGAAAAGCAGAGGATTTCCATTGCCAGAGCTATGTTGAAAGATGCCCCGATCGTCATTTTTGACGAAGCCACAGCAAATATTGATCCGGAAAATGAAGATAAGCTAAAGGCTGCTATTGAAGAACTGACAAAGAACAAAACCATTATTATGATTGCTCACAGACTTTCTACCATACGAAACGCCGATCAGATTTTAGTTTTAAATAACGGAAAAATAGAACAACGTGGAAATCATGAAGAACTAATGAGGCAAGGAGGTTTGTATAAAACATTGATCAATATGAAAAATAAAGCAACTGTTTGGAAGATTGCTAATTAGTGTGAAGGAGATGGTTAAAATGAAACAAAACATGAAAGAGCAATTGTTAACCAAGACACCATTATCACTAATGTTCCAACTATCCATTCCGGCAGTGATTGGAATGATTGTAATTGGACTGTACCCTCTCATGGACAGAATCTTTGCCAAAAAAATTATAGGACAAACAGCAATGACCGCTTGTGGTGTTGCAATGCCTCTCACCTTTTTTAACAGCGGTGTTTCAACCTTGTTTGGTGTAGGGTCTGCTTCTGTTCTATCAAGAGCAATCTGAAAAGGAGACCAGAAAACCGTAGATAAAATCATGGGGAACTTAATTTTTTGGGTGATTTTGTTTTCAGTTATCATTACAGTTGGAAGAATCCTCCTCGCACCAAACTTTTTAGATATGTGGAGACAGTAGTTTTGATGTCAAAAGTTTCACCCAAGAATTAAATAAAGTTTAGATGTTAAAGGCTTATTCTAAGACTATCATTAAAAGGTATCGGTAGTCAGAAGTAGGCCTTGTTTTTTTGTAAAAAAATAACTGAGAGGGAACATATCAAAAGTACATGATATTAAACCTTTCTCTGAACGTAGAAATTTTATTAAAAGTAATTTGATATCATTATGCAAATCATGTCATGCGAGAATTCATGTAGAAAGAGGAATTGTTAGAAAAATAACCACTCGTAAAGAATGATTATTTTATCAGTTCATCAATGTTTCGTTTTGAATATAGAATCCTACGAACTTCCATAGTGTTATCAATTATTACATAAAAAATCGAGAAGTTTCTTACATTGATTCTATAGTAGGGATGATTCCTAATCTTTGATGAATGATAGGGAGAAAAACTAAGAGGCATTTCAAGTCTTTTAACAATTGTCAGTTCTATATCATCAACCAAACGGTGATCCGAACTGGGATTTTGTAGCGTATTGGTTATATAATCAGTGACTTTAAGTAAATCTTCTTCAAATAACGGAAGAAAAGTTAATTTAAAGGTTTGTTTGTTCAGCAATTCTGTTCCTTACTTTATCAAAGACATCAGATTTAGAAAGGCGGATAGAAGAGTTTGCTGCAAATGCATCTGCTTCATCGAGGTTTCTTTCAATATCATCTGTAAGTGCAGAGTATTGTTCAATGCTCATAAGTACCATTGTTCCATAACCATTTTTAGTAAGGAACACCGGAGTGTTGGAATCTATAACAGTTTTTTCAATTTCTGGGAATTTGTTTCTTAAGTCAGAAACTGGACGAATATTAATCATAGTATTTACCTCCTTTAAATATCAATATAATATCATAATTCTATCTTAATTATAATAGATAGGAGAGATGTGAATCTCTATGAATCATTCCTTGGAGAACGGAAAAGGGAATCTTATATAGAATAATATAGTTATATCCATCATTGTCATACATAACAATGATGGATATTTTTTGAGTGCATCACCTTTTCTATGCTATTATGTATATACAAATTGTATTTACAAAGGAGTATTTGGAATGGCTAGTACACAAGTAGTAAATTTTCGTGCAGATTCAATATCTTATCAGAAGACAAAAGAAATCTTAGCGGATGAGAAAATTACAGTTTCGGATGTGCTGAATGCAGCGCTTAGAAAAATCGCAAACGGCACAGTTGATGCGAAGGAATTTGTTTCCAGTGATTTACAGGATACACAGTATCAAATAGCTTTTGAGAATTTAAAGAAAGAAATTTTAGTTGGACATCAAGAAATTGCTCTAGGTAAGGTCACGTCTCTATCTGACGTTAGAAATGACTTCAATCTTGACTAATTTAAAATGAAGTCTTGTTTTCCTTGCAAATAAGTGAAAGAAAACTAATGGAAATTTATAACGATATTGATATATTTTTTATAGTCAGCAATCTGCTGATGGAAAAATAGATTTAATTTTAAGTGCTCTTGAAACTTTGGAAATGTTTCCAGAAGTCTGTCCATTAGTTTCAAGTAGGAGATATGGTGAGATGACTAGTGATGGTAAATCTTATCGATATATGCCAATAGAAAGCTATTTAGCATTTTATTACATTGACAATCACAAAGTATTTGTAGCTCGTATCTTAAGTGCAAAACAAGATTGGGCTAAGATTTTCTATAAATGAACTTGTATTTTAAAGTAATAAATATTGATAGAATTAGGACTGCATATGTAGGTGGTGATATCGTGAAGGTTGATATTAAAAAAGTAAATTCATATGATGATGAACATGCTGAGTTAAGCGTTGTTGAAGTAACGGATACAATTCAAAATGCAATCGATACACTTGAGAATAACTGTCGTGTTATCGCTGCACGATACAATGGTCAGACTGTCATGTGTCAGATTGATAAAATTTATTATATTGAATCTATAGATAAGAGAACATATATCTATACGAAGGATAATACGCTTGAAGTTTCATATCGACTATATGAACTTGAAAGTGAATTAACTCGTAATTTCTTCAGAGCCGCAAAGGCAATGATTATCAACATTCGAAAGATCAAATCTGTTAAATCTGAAATTAACGGTAGGATGACAGCAGAACTTTTGAATGGAGAACAAGTTATTATCGCAAGAAGTTATGTAAAAGAATTAAAAGAAAGGCTAGGAATCTAAAATGCAAAAAGCAAAAATTATTTTTTATCAAACGGTTATGATTTCGGCTGCTATTCTTTTTGGAATTGGAATACAGATGATTCTTCAACATTATATCTCAGGTACAGAGTCATTAAATTTAAGCTGGAATGTTCCTATTTCGATTTGTTTAACTGGATTTTTGTGTTCGCTTCCAACTTACTTTCTTTTAGATTTAGATAGTTTGAAGAAGAATGTAATGTGGATGAGAATAGTGATTCACTTTATATCAGTTGGTGGAATTGTAGTATTATGCGGTTATTTGTTTGATTGGTATGGCTCATTATTTAATGTTCAGTCAACTCTAGTTATGTATAGTATTATCTATATCTTTGTATGGTTTGTTACTGCATGGATTGCTAAGTCAGATGAGATTAAAATCAATGCAGCTATCAAAGATATGCAAGATTTAGAATGATTATTAAATCATAAAAATAGATGTTTTTAAAGAAAAAGTGCAACTTAGTAGCCTATATATGCAGGTTGGTAGAGTAGCACTTTTTTTATTATTTCATGATGATAAGATGCTGTCAGAAAGAAAAAGATTCAGGAGGAGTTATTACGATGAATGCAATTACAGTAAAAAACTTAACAAAGAAATATGACAAAAAGATTGCAGTGGATCATATCTCATTTGAGGTCAAAGAAGGAGAGTTCTTTGCCTTTCTAGGAGAGAATGGTGCAGGTAAATCTACAACGATAAATATGCTGTGTACAATCTTTGATAAAACAGAAGGTGATGTGGAAATATTTGATTATAAACTCGGAAAAGATGATGACAAGATACGAGAGAACATCGGTATTGTTTTTCAAAACTCTGTACTAGATGGAAAGTTAACAGTAAAAGAAAATCTTCTAACAAGGGCATCTTATTATGGTATTGGAAAAGATGAAATACTACAGCATTTGAATCCGTTAATGCAAGCATTTGAACTTGATAGTATCTGGAATCAAAAGTATGAGAGATTATCTGGAGGTCAGAGAAGAAGAGTTGATATTATTAGAGCTCTTTTACATAATCCAAAGATACTCTTTCTGGATGAACCAACAACTGGTCTTGATCCTATGTCTAGAAAAGTGGTGTGGGAGTATATTGACTATCTTCGTAAGGAAAAGCACATGACAATATTCCTTACAACACACTACATGGAAGAAGTAAGAGATGCTGATAGAGTAGTAATTCTAGATAAAGGACATATTGTGGCGAATGATACTCCAGCTGGTTTAAAGAATAAGTATACAAATACAAAATTGATTTGGTACACGCAACAAGATTGTGAAAATGAGAAGTTAATCAGTGACTTTGAATATACGTATGAGGTTGACCACTATATCGTGAAGTTAGAATCACAAAAGGGTTTTAGTCTAACAGAATTTTTATATCTAAATCGTTATCATATTACTGATTATGAAGTCGTAAAAGGAAGTATGGATGATGTATTCCTGAACTTAACAGGTAGAAAGCTTGGTGAATAACATGAGAGGGTTTTTAGGACTAACAAAAAGAAATTTATTATTATTTTTTAAAGATAAGCAATCAATACTATTTTCATTACTAACATCAATGATTGTACTGGCATTATATTTATTATTCTTGAAAGATACATTTGTAAATGCGATGGATAGTGCAATCAACCAATTCCCAGGCTTATCTTCACTCATTGATAAAAATGATAAAGAGATGTTTGCAAATCTAATCTTGTTAACAGGTATTCTAGGTTCCGCAATGATAACTGTTCCTTATAACTGTTTGATTACTCTTGTAAAAGATAGAGAAAACAAGGTGGATTACGATATCCTTGCAACACCACTTAAAAGAGGACAGATTATTTTTTCATACTTTGTATCTGCAGCATTATCTTCAGCGATTCTTACAAGTATGATTCTTGCGATTGGCCTTGGAGTCATTGGCATGCAAGGAGATATCTATCTAGAAACAAGTGAGATTGTAAAGGCATTTGGTGTAGTGGCACTTGGATCTATCTCTGCAACTTCAATCTTTATGATTGTAGTATTGTTCTTCAAATCTGTAAGTGCTAGTGGTGCTTTCTTTGGGATGCTGTCTGCAGCCTCTGGATTTATCATTGGTGCATATATTCCTATTTCACAGTTTTCAGAAAGTGTACAAACAGTATGCAATATCTTTCCTGCAAGTCAGATTACAATTGTGCTAAGGAATGTCCTAATCAATGGATTATTGGAACATATGAATACATCGCTAGCAGGAGTAGATCAGGGCATGTTTGTGACAGTCATCAAAGAACTATTCTCATTTAAAGCTAGAATATTTGATGGATATTTAGATGAGACACAAATGTTGGGGTACATTACAGTATCAATTCTTGTATGTATTGTTGTACAAATTATTGTTTATTCTAAAACATATAAGAAAGCGTAATAGAGTAAAGATGACTTTTTCTCCTAATAAATTGTTTTATCCCTTAAAAAATAATATAATTTAAGGCATAAATTAATAATTAAGGGAGAAATAAAATGAGAAACTTTAATTATTCCAAAATAAAAGATATAAAATGGGACTCGGAAATCCTAAGTTTAGTTGCGTCAATTTATCGCTACCAAGGAAAACAAGAATTATATCTAAAACAAAGACCGAATGAACTGGAAAAGTTGATTGACATTGCGAAGATACAAAGCACAGAGTCTTCAAATGAAATTGAAGGTATTGTTACTACAAGTGTAAGACTTAAGCAATTATTAGAAGAAAAGACAACACCGCGAAATCGAAACGAACAAGAGATTGTAGGATATCGAGATGTACTAGATATTATTCATGAAAATTTTGATGTGATACCAATCTCAAGAAACTATATTTTGCAGATGCATAAAATTTTGTATAGTCATATGAATAATCCGCTTGCGGGGAAAACAAAGAATGTACAGAATTACATTAGTGCAACGTATCCAGATGGTCATTCAGAAGTTTTATTTACACCTCTTAGTCCATTTGAAACACCAGGTGCTTTGGATCGTATTTGTGATGAATACAATCGTGTAATCGGTAATTCTGAAGTAGAACCTATCATTATGATTCCTATTTTTATTCATGATTTTTTGTGCATTCATCCATTCAATGATGGTAATGGTAGATTGAGTAGATTGTTAACAACCCTTTTGTTATATAAGAATGGTTTTTATGTAGGTAGATATATATCACTTGAATCATTGATTGCTAGGGATAAAGCTGCATATTATGAAGCGCTTAACAAGGCAGGAGTGAATTGGCACGATGGAAATGAAGATGTGGTTCCATTTATCAAATATCTTTTGAGAATTATACTTGCCGCATATAAAGCATTTGATGATCGATTTAGTATTGTGGAAAATAAGCTATCTGCTGTAGAAATGGTGAGAAAAGCAACGTTACAAAAGCTTGGTCGGTTTACGAAACAAGATATTCGTGAACTATGTCCATCCTTAAGTATAAGTTCGATTGAAGGCTCACTAAGGAAACTAGTTGAAGAAGGTGAGCTTCGAAGAGAAGGGGTCGGACGTTCAACAAAGTATATCCGATTAAAATAGTATTACCTCAATTTATTTAAAGAATGAAAAATGGAGAATGAGTATGCCTTTTGAGATAATTAGAAATGATATTACAAAGATGAAGGTTGATGCAATTGTGAATGCCGCAAATAAATCTCTTTTAGGTGGCGGTGGTGTTGATGGTTGTATTCATCGTGCGGCAGGACCTGAATTACTTGCGGAGTGTAAGCTACTGAATGGTTGTGAAATAGGAAGTGCTAAGATTACAAAAGGATATCAATTACCATGCATGTATGTAATTCATGCTGTTGGACCACGATGGATTGATGGTAATCATCATGAAAAAGAATTATTAGAGTCCTGTTATACAACTTCATTACATTTAGCGAAGGAGTATGGTTGCAATTCCATTGCATTCCCATTAATCTCTTCGGGAATTTACGGGTATCCGAAAGTTCAAGCATTAAGGGTTGCAGTTGAACAGATTAGAAAGTTTCTTTTAGATAATGAGATGATGGTATATCTTGTGATATTTGATCGTAAATCATATGAAATAGGGGATAAATTATATTCTGATATCGAATCATATATTGATGATCAATATGTAGATGAATATTCTGATTCTTTATCTTTGCAAAAGCCTAGATTCGTAGGGTTTGATAATACATGTTTAAGAGAAGGTTCAGCACCACTTAGTTCTGCTGAACAAAAATCAATAATGGATTGGCTTAGTGATATTGATGAAAGCTTTTCGGAAATGTTATTAAGAAAAATTGATGAGAGTGGGATGAGTGATGCCGAGTGTTACAAGAAAGCAAACATCGATAGAAAACTTTTTTCAAAGATTCGTTCTGATAAATTATATAAGCCATCAAAACCAACAGTTATTGCATTTGCTTTAGCACTAGAGTTATCGATAGAAGAAATGCAGGACATGCTTGCAAAGGCTGGATTTGCATTATCACATTCTAGTAAGTTTGATTTGATAATTGAATACTTTGTAAAACAGGGGAATTACAATGTACATGAAATTAATGCGGTATTGTTTGCATTTGATCAAAGCTTGATTGGTGGATAAAAATGTCGCTTTACAGGCGACCATTACATCTGAATATATAGATACACTAAAGCCATACAAAAGGGAAACACCTTGGGAGGAAAGTGTATGAAAAAGAATTTAACAGAGATTATATTTATTTTGGATCGTAGTGGCTCGATGCAAGGACTTGAAAAGGATACGATTGGTGGATTTAACTCCTTGATTGAAAAACAGAAGAAGATTGAAGGAGATACGTTAATTTCAACTGTATTATTTGCAAATAAGAGTAAAGTGATTCATGATCGTATAGATGTGAAGGATGTCAAACCAATGACAGAAAACAATTATATAACTGGTGGATGTACAGCTTTATTAGATGCGATTGGAAATGCAATATATCATATTAGTAATATTCATAAGTATGCGCGAAAGGAAGATGTTCCTGAACACACTCTATTTGTGATTACAACTGATGGAATGGAGAATGCAAGTAAAACATATACATATCCAAAAGTGAAGAAGTTAATTGAGAATCAAAAAGAAAAGTATGGTTGGGAGTTTATGTTCTTAGGTGCGAATATTGATGCTGTTAATGTCGCAAGTTATATGGGTATTGATGAAAGTCGAGCAGTTAATTTCAATTGTGATAGTGAAGGGACAGAGTTAAACTACGAAGTTTTAAATGATGCAATTGGTGTTTTAAGAAAATGTAGTTATGTAAGTGCAGATTGGAAAAAGCGTATTGATAAAGATTTTAAAAAGCGTAGTAAATCTCATAATAAATAATTTTGATTAAGGGTAGAGTATAAGAACTCTGCCTTTTATTATGAAAAAAGAGTATATTATATTTAGATATATTTATTGGATTTATGGAATACAGTCAAATAGGAGGGTTATAAACATGGGTAATCTAATATGGCTGATTATAATGATTCCTTCAAGTCTTTTATTTACATGTATTGGGATTTATGCCTGGATGAGAAAGAAACCGATGTGGTATTGGGCAGGTGATACTGTACCTGAAGATGAGATTACAGATGTTTGTGCATATAATCGAGCAAATGGAATCATGTGGCTTTGTTTCTCATTGCCGCTCTGGATAGGGACAATAATTGGTGCATATCATAGCATAATTCTAGGCGCAAATATTATACTTGCAGATAGTACAGTTGGATTAGTCCTTATGATGATAACGTATACATTCATTCGTAAAAAGTATAAAAAGATATAACGTTGATTGATATTTACTAATTGGTATAATAAATATGCATGCATGTGTTCTTTGTTGGTAATTGGCTAAGATACTTTAACTTGGGGAAATTTAAAAGTTAGCAATATGGCTGCGGTGTAGTTAAGTGCTATAATGCATATAGTGAAAGTTATGAATTATGAGGTAACCTATGGACAAGAGTATTTCTAATAATAAAAAGGCGTTCCTATATTCTGTGATTACTGTTGTATGTACATTTATTCTAGGTGGAATTATCTTTGTGATAGCTCCTGAGAAATCTAATACGACAGCTAGTATTCTCTTTATACTATTGAATCTCATTCCGATGCTAATGGCATTTCTATTTACGTATCAGTCAAAAGAAGTTAATGGATTGTGGCAGTTTTTAGAGAAGGTCTTCTGTGGGGAAGAACGTTCTATTGTTTGGCTATTCGTCTTACTTGTACCAGTTGTTTATTATGGCATCTCCGTTTTATTAGGGAATGTAAAATTTACTGGTATGGCATTAGGTGCTGTAATAGCTTATTTTCCATGGACATTATTTCAAGGTGGACTTGAAGAGGTGGGTTGGAGATGGTATCTACAAGAACATCTTCAGTGTAAGAATTTCATTCTTAAAATGTTTGTAATATCTGTCATTTGGTTTGTATGGCATCTACCAATTTATAGGTTGCCATGGATTACTGCAGGATCTACAAATTACTTATTATTTTATTTGATGATACTTGGGAATACATTTATGCTTGGTGCAATCAAGGAATTCTCCAAGGGAGCGATACCATGCGTGCTTGCACATATGTTGATTGATAGTCTTGCGATACTTATGTTAGTGAAGAGCACGCTTGGACCACTTATCATTCTTGTAGTGCTCGAAGTGATACTATCGATATCTACTGTGTATTTCTTGAAAGATAAAAGCATCAATGCATGAAATAATACATGAATTTTGAAGCTCTCTGAGGGCTTCTTTTTGTTTGTGCATATTTTAACTATTGACGAGATATATAGCACGCTATATAATTTTCCCATGACAAGAAAAATAGATTGTGGTGAATATATTCACTGGATAAGTGATGTGTTAGAAAAGCGAGCAGAATTATTGTTGGCCAAAGGAGGTTTAACGTTATCTCAAATGATGGTCATTGAATCTTTTCGCCATAGTAAAGATGGATATCAAACTGTGCAAGATATCCAAAATGCACTTCATGTTGCACAACCTACTGCTAGTGGACTTGTAAAGCGTATGGAGAAAAAAGGACTTTTAAAACGCATCGATTCTAAGGATAAACGTGAAAAGGTTATTTCTCTAACAGAAGAAGGACATGCGGCAATCACCAATGCTAGAAAAGGAATGATATCAACAGAATCTATCTTGCTGGCGAGCTTAAGTGAAGAAGAAAGTAAACAGTTCCATTCGCTATTAGATAAAGTTTGGAATTCGCTAGATGAATTAAAAAAGGATAGGTAATTTTTATGAAGATCGGAACACTAGAAATTGTAGTGATTGTAATTGTTGCATTGTTTGTAATTGGACCAGACAATCTACCATCCTATGCGAAGAAATTTGGTGAAGTATTAAAGAGTCTACGTGCTGCAACTGCAGACTTAAGTAAAGATGTTCAAGAAAATATCGTAGAACCTTTAAACGAAGCACAAAAGCCACTACGTGATGCGTTACAACCATTACAAGAAACCGTTGATGATGTACACAAAAATATCTCTGCTGCCAAAGATTCGGTCGCAAGTGCAATCAATATTAGAAAGCGTGCAACGGTAGTGACGAAAGAAACGCTAGAAGAACGCAAAGCGAATGAATGGACTTGTCCGAATTGTAATAACATCAATCATGGTAAATTCTGCTCAGAATGTGGAACGCCAAAGGTGACAGAAGAAAACAAAACAGTACAAGTCGTACAAGAAAATACAAAAGATAAGGGTGAAAACAAAGAAGGAGTTACTATATGAAAATCGGAATGAATGAATTGGTTATTATTTTGCTTATTGTTGTAATTTTATTTGGACCGACACAGATTCCAAAGTTAACAAAGATGTTTGGTAAGAGCATAAAGGGTTTCAAAGAAGGCATTGGATCTGAAGAAGAAAATGACAACAACAAAGACAATACAAACGAATAAAGATGAACAGGGAGTGATGACACTACCGGGACATTTACGAGAATTACGTAATCGTATTGGTGTATGTCTGGTAGTTTTTATTGTTGGCTTTTTTGTTGCGCTTGCTTTTTCAAAACAGTTGGTACAACTATTAACCGACATGGGAACCAGATATCACTACGAGTTTGTTTATATTGCACCACAGGAGTTAATGCTTGTGCATTTTAGTGTCGCAATGTTAGCAGCTTTTATAGCGGATATCCCGGTGATTGTTCATCAGATTTATGCATTTAGTTCTCCTGCAATTGAAAATAAAAAAACCAAAAAAGTTGTCCTGTTGGTGATGTTATTTGGCTTATTGTTTTTTGTTATAGGTGTGTTATTTGCATACTACATAAGTGTGCCATTTATGCTGTACTTCCTAAAGGAATTTGGTGCAGGTTCTGATATTATCGCAAGTATTTCCATTCAAGAATATGTCATGTTTTTGACAACTGTATTTATGATTTTTGGTGTCATATTTGAAATGCCTGTTATATCGGTTCTCTTATCCCTTGTAGGAGTTTTAAAGGCAAAGTATCTAATCAAAGCGCGTAAGCCTGCAATCATTATTATTTTTATTGTAGCGGCTATTGTAACACCACCAGACATTGTTTCCCAGATTATGGTGGCAGTACCTATGGTTGCGCTTTATGAATTGAGTATAGTTCTCTGTCGTATTTTTTCGAAGAGTGATTATAAAAAATAATAGAAAGGGAAAGTAAAAAGGAAATTAGTATGAGTTTCAAACTTTCAAGAAAGGATTTTCTAAAGGGAGTTGGTGCTGGTGCAATTACGATTGCAGCAGCAGGTACTTTAGTTGGATGTAAGTCTAACTCCGGTACTGGAAAAGGTATCTATACGCCTGGAACATATACAGCGACAGCCAAGGGTATTGGTACAGTTAAGATGACAGCCACATTTGATGCAAATAAGATTACAGATATCAAATTGGATGTTAGTGAGGAAACAGAAAGCATTGGACAGAAAGCTGCTGATGAAATTGTAAAGCAGTTGATGAAAGCACAGGGTACTGAAATTGATGGTATTACAGGTGCTACTGTTACTGCAAATGCGGTGAAAGAATGTTTAGAAAAATGTATTGCCCAAGCAAAAGGTGAAGCTGTAGAGGAAGAAGCTGAACCAGGACCTGGTGGACCTGGAGGTCCAAGAGGGCCAAAGCTGGACCGTGAAGCTGCCAAGAAGGCTGCAGCAGCTGATGGACGTGTATTTGGCTATGCGGCAGCTGGTAATAAGTGGTTAGGTGAAGCACCTAAGTATGATAAAGTCGACGAAACTGTTGATACAGATGTTGTAGTCATCGGATTAGGTCATGCTGGTGTTCAGGCTGTACTGGGTGCTGCTGAAAAGGGTGCTAAGGTTGTAGGCCTTGAAGCGCAGGAGCTGGATATGTTCTCATGGTATGGAGAAGATATTGGTGCTTGGAATTCACAGTTTGCTAAGAATATTGGCATTCCTGAGTGGAACCTTGGAGAAGTAATCGATGAATTTGTTACCCGTGGTGGTGGACGTGTTGATCCAGGTATCGTTTCACTTTATGTAAAGAATTCTGGTCCTACATTAGACCACATGATTGATGTAGCAAAGGAAATGGGCGTAGATCCAAAGGTCTATACATATGACAACACTGAAAATGGATGGACGATCGTTCAGGTAAATATGGATTATGAAAAGATTAAGGCTGGAAATAATATCTATGATTGCTTAGATCTTACAAATTATCCTCGTCATCCTGGCACAAAGACATGGCCTGCAACTGTACAATTCATGGGCCCATATAGTGCTGAAGAAGTACAAGGTGTTGCGGCACATTCAGTACTCAAGTATGTACAACAAGCTTGCTTGGATAAGGCTGTTAAGGACTATGGCACAACACTATACTATGGTACATCTGCAAAGGTTCTTCTCAAGGACGATAGTGGACGCGTAACAGGCGTTATCGCAGAAGATGTTGATGGCAAGAAGATTCAATATAATGTCAAGAAGGGGGTTGTTGTTTGCGGTGGTGACTATGCTGGAAACGCAGAGATGTCTTGGGCATTATTAACAGAATACATGGAACGCTTTGAGCGTGAAGGCGGATTACAAGCAGACTTCAAGAGCGGCATGGGTGGCCGTGATGGTTCAGCAGTGAAGCTCTTATGCTGGGCTGGTGGTATGGTTGAACCAGCACCTCGTGGAACAATGTTACTAGGTGGTGGTATCAATGGTCCATGGGGTAATAACTCAATGTTATGGCTCAATAGTGAAGGAAAGCGTTATTGCAATGAAGGAAATGTTACGGGTGCCGCTACAGCAACCGCTCGTCAAAAGGCAGGAGATGGCTATCTTGTAACAGATAACAACTTCATGAAGTCAATATGCGCAGGTGGTATTGAACATGCTGCACCTAATGGTGGACGTCCACAATATTATCAAGACTTGATTGATGATATGGCCGCAATTCCTACAGGTAAGAGTGAGCCAACACAAATTCGTGGTTGCTTTGTTGCAGAACGTATGGGCGCAGCTGTCTATAAGGCAGATACATTAGACCAATTAGCAGATCTTATGGGTGTTCCAGCTGAAAGTAAGCAGACTTGGTTAGACTCTATCGCTCATTACAATGAGTTATGTGCAGCGGGTGCTGATACTGACTTTGGTAAAGATCCATCCGCAATGGTACCTGTTCTTGAGGCTCCATTCTATGGCTGCAAGGGTAACCTAGGTAACAACGCTACTACACCAATGATGGTAACAATGTCTGGTGTTATGGCAGACTTGAATCTAAATGTTACTGATGTTGAACATAACCCAATTCCAGGTCTATATGCGGCAGGTAACTGCTTAGGTGGACGTTATGGTACAGGTTATTCAACACCATGTGCTGGTAACTCTATCGGTATGGCGGTAACACACGGAAGATTAGCTGGACAGTTTGTCGTTGATAACGAAAAATAATAGTTGTACTGTGAGATAGCAGGAGACTGCTATCTCATTTTTTAAAACGAAGGATACTTGAGTAGAAAGGTTTCGTAAATCATATGGATACATACACATTGCTAAAAGATATATTTCATACGATACGTAAAGATTATGCGGGATTTGACGAAGTTAAGGAACGTCATAATCCATCACCGGCATTAACCATGCTTGCACAGGCTCACTACGATCACAAGATGACCCCAATCATGCCACTACAAGCAGTATCACAATACTTATCAAATCTACGTGATCGTAATTTGAAATTTACGATGGATTCTGATGAAAACTATCAACCATTCTCAAGAGGTTTCTATGTACGTAGATGTGATGAAGGATTATTCGTCGATGAAGTGACTAGCGAGACTAGACTTCAAGTTGGAGATAAAGTTCTTACCATCAATGGACAGACACCGGAAAGAATTGTAAGTACACTACCAAATCCACTTCTAGCATCTGATATACCAGAGCGTGAACAATGGACAGGATACTTAAAACTCGCAGACCACATGATTGTTGAACATGGAGATGGAACCCAAGAAGATATTGTATTTCAAAAATATCCACTTGATCTTCCAAAAGAACCACAATTTGAAAAAATAGAAAATACAGTTATTTTAAAATTCTCAAAGTTTGAATCCTGTGAAGATACGGAACAGTTCTTACAAGCACATCAAAAAGATATTGAACAATGCAAACGATTGGTCATTGATTTACGTAAGAATATTGGTGGTAGCGAAGAAGGTTATCTACCATTGCTTGGATATATAGTCAAAAATGATGGATTGTTAAAGGATATCTATGGTAATCGTACAATCTGGACAAACTATACTGAAACAAATTGCCAGCGTTCTATCGATAACCTCCAGCAATATCTTGAAAGTGAAGATGCTGAAGTAAAAGAATATGTACAATCTGCAATCTCCTACTATGAACAGATGAAATCAGTAGGATGGATAAAGGGTGAACAAGAATTATTTGCGGATGGCGAAACATGCATTACAAAAGTTGGTCCTGAAGATGTAGTTGTTCTGATTGATACTTGGTGTGAAAATGAAGCGGAGCAGTTTGTACGTATTGCCAAGGAACAAGGACGTGCAAAATTAATTGGTAGACCTACAATGGGTAATATTGATTATTTTAATCCAGTTAAAGTACGCTATGAAAATTATGAGTTTACTTACCCGATTTCTAAGACGGATGCTGCTAAAAATGGAAATGGAATAAATGATAAAGGAATTGAGCCTGATGAATATATTCCATTTATTAGTTCAGAATTAGCGGAAGATACATTTTTGAAATAATTGTATGATAATCATGATAGTGCTAAAATTCTAGTTAGATAAAACTAACTAGAATTTTAAATTATGGAAAGGTAAAAAATATGAAAAAGAATCATCTACCAATTTTAGGCGTTGGGCCGTTGTATGTCGTCACTATTATTTTGATGACTATCATTAGTATTACTCTTTCTGCTACAGGAATTATTCCTGTCATTACATTTACTAATATACGATGGATATTTGTACTAAGTGGTATTTTATGTTTCATTATTGGAATCACTCTATGGTTGAAGGCTGTTATTATTGACCGACTTGATGCACATATCATAAAGAATGAGTTGGTAACTACTGGTGTTTATGCATATGTAAGAAATCCAGTATATAGTGCGTTCATGTTTGTGTGTACAGGGGTTTTATTGATATACGGAAATCTAGTGTTGTTAGTATTGCCAATCATCTACTGGGGGTTTATGACTGTATTAATGAAGTTAACGGAAGAAAAATGGTTAGAAGATTTATATGGAAAAGAGTATGTCCAATATCGACAACGCGTAAACCGTTGTATTCCATGGAAAGGGAAAGAGTTATGAATGATACAAGTTCCTTACAAGGAGTAGAAGATACATTGTACATTCCTTTATATGCGAGAATATATGCATCTAAAAGATTCCCTAATTATTTCTATGATGAAAAAGCGTTATTACTTGAGAATCATATCTCTCTAAAGAAAATTGCCCAGAATACATTTGAGTATTTCAATATGGCTAGTGTTTGTAGACAACAGATGATTGACAAAAAGATTATTTCATTTTTAGAAAACAACCATGCATGCAATGTTGTATTTTTAGGTGCAGGTTTAGAAACAGCATATTTCCGCATTAGAAATAATATTTCTAACTTCTATGAAGTCGATTTGGAACATGTAATCGCAGTGAGAGAAAAACTTCTTGGTCATGGTAAAAATGAGATACTCATTGGTTGTGATATGTTCTCGATGAAGTGGGCTGAATACTTAGATACCTCTAAACATACATTGATTGTTTTAGCAGGTGTATTTCAATATTTTACAAAAGATAAAATCATTCATTTTATTCATCAAATACAAAAAAGAATTCCAAAATGTGAAATGGTATTTGATGCGACAGATAGCATCGGATTAAAGCGCGCAAATATATTTGTTCGAAGAACTGGAAATGTGAATGCAGAGATGTATTTTGCGATAGATAATCCATGTGAATTCGCAAATGATACAAACACGAAGCCAGTAAGTGTGAGTGGATTCTTTGCGGATGCTTTGAAACAATGCAGAGGATTAAAACTGATATCCAAGATAGTGATGTTTTTTTCGGATAGATTAAAACGAACTATGGTAATTCACTTACGTTTAAATTAGTAGATATTTAAAAAGTATTTCAGTTCTGAAATGCTTTTTATAATATTGGAAGTTTAGGTATAATGATTGTAATGAATTCAAGAGAGGGTACATAATGAGTATTACAATCAATATTTACTATACAGGTATCAATGGAAATGCAAGAAAGTTTGCTAATGAGATGGAATCTAGTGGATTAACAAAGAAGATTCGTGAAGAAGATGGAAACTTACGCTATGAATATTTCTATCCTGCAAATGATGATGAAACAGTATTATTAATTGATTCTTGGAAAGATCAGAAATCAATTGATTTTCATCACGCTTCGCCAATGATGGAAGAAATTACAAACTTACGTGATAAATATGATTTACATATGCGTGTTGAAAGATATGTTTCGGATGATACAAACGAAAATGTTGATCATGAATTCATTAGAAAATAGAGATCTATAAAAGAAAGGTACCAAAAAATGTTGGAAGAAATTACTTCTTTGGATAATTATGAAGCATTCATCAATGAAGTATGTAGTGATGAAAACTATGTAGATCCTCATTATCTGTATGATGAAAATAATCTATATCGTGCTTTTGAAAAAAGAGATCAACATGTATATGCATATTTTGAAGATAGTAAAATTCGTGGGATTTTCGTATTACTGATTTTACCAACAGAAAAATATGTGGAAACGCTGATTGCATTATCTAAGTCAGAACATGCATACAGAGAATTATTTGAATATCTTGAAAAGAATTATAAAGGATATCGTTGTGACTTCGTCATAAATCCGAAAAATATCCTGTTAAAGAATATACTTACCTCAAAGAATGCAATCTTTGAAAATGAACAACAAAGAATGATTGCTAGACATAGAATAGAGAAGGAGTATTCATTAGATATTCAACTATATAGCGATGCGTGGAAAGAGTCATATATTGATATGCACGTAAAAGAAACCTATTGGACAGCAGAAAAGGTGTTATCTGCACTAGATCGTTTCAGAGTATATTTAGCGATTGATAAAGAACGGTTGGTTGGATACTTAGATGTGACATACGCATACAAACAAAATGAGCCATATAGCTTAGTTGTATTACCACAGTATCAAAATCAAGGATATGAAGAAGCACTGCTATCGAAAGCTATTGCGTTGAATGGCTCAAATACAATGATGACTTTGGTGGATGTAAACGCAAAGGAAGAAATCAGAATTTATGAGGAGGCTGGTTTTGAGACTATCAAAGGACAGAATAGTATCTTTGCGACAATTACAATCTAAGGTGAATGGTTCATTCTTTGTTAATACAAATTGAAAGAGAACAGAACTTATACTATGATTTTGGTAATAAACAATATGGTGACAAGATGAAAAAACAGAGTACATTTGTATTTACCGGTGATATCGGTTTTGATAAATATATGGATCGAAAATGGGAAGACAAACATCTGATTACAGATGGTGTTTTACGCTTTTTGCATAGTAGTGACCATGTTGTGGCGAATGTGGAAGGAGCGCTCATTGATTTACCTCCACAAGATGATACTTCTGGTGTAAAACAACTGATTCACGCAATGAATCCGAATGCTATCAAGGTTTTAAATCACATGCATGCGGATGTTTGGAATTTATGTAACAACCATATTCTTGATGCTGGTGAAGAAGGCGTAGCACAAACAATGAAACTTGCAAAAGAGAATCATGTTCAAACAGTTGGGGCAGGGATGAACATTGAGGAAGCTGCTAGACCGTTAGTATTTGATGAAGCTGGTGGAATTGGTTTATTCAGTGTTGGTTATCGTAGAGGTTGTAAACCAGCGGATGTAAATCGTGCTGGATGTCTTCTTTGGAATGATATGGAGTGCATCCAGAAAAATATTGATGAAATCAAAAAGATGTGTCGTTGGTGCGTGATTGTTTGCCATGGTGGTGAGGAGTTTACATCATTACCTTCTTCTTATACAAGAGATCGTTATCATAAATTCTTAGAGATGGGTGCGGATATTGTGGTAGCACATCATCCTCACGTTCCAATGAACTATGAAACAGTAAATGATAAAGTTATTTTCTATTCCCTAGGAAATTTCATTTTTGATACAGATTATCAACGTGCACAATACAATACTGAGTATGGTATCTTGGTTAAAATTAGCTTTACTGAAAAGGAGTTTACTTGGGATGCTTGTGGTATTCGTATCAATCGTGAGTTAGAACATGTGCGTACTGCAAAATTACCGGATATCTTTGCGGATGTACAAGAAGAAGAGTATAGACACTTAGAAGCACTTGCGGCAAAGATGATGGTTTCTGCGTATAAACGACAGTTGGTTTACTTGAATCCAAAAGAATATCAAAATGCGAGTGAAAAGAAATGGGAAGAAAACTTTTTGAATCCTAAGCGTAGTGGTCGTGTAGAAGGGGAAGCACTAGATTTTCAAATCATCTATCCACTTGCCAATACTGCTGAAGATGGTGAATGGAAAAAGAGTAAACTAACAAAAGTTGTTAAGTATATTCAAAAGCAAATATAAATCGTTAAGACATCGCGTAATAGCGATGTTTTTATATCAGTATTCAATTTTTAAAACATGGTTAAATCATAATAAGATAGACAAATCTTCTGTATGTTTATTTCAAAAAAGTTGTGGTATTCTAGTAATGAGGTTTAAATCGAAAAGGAGTAAAAATATGACAGATTTATCACCACTACAAAAAGCTAGATATCAGTATGCACCAAAGCTTCCAAAGATGCTAAGAAATGGTATCTCTGAGATTTCAGTTTTGGAAGGGGAAGAAACAACAAGCGTTGCTGATCAGGAAAAGATCAAGGCTTTATTCCCAAATACTTATGGTAAGAAGGAAATTACATTCCAAAAGGGACAAAATACATCCGTAGCGAAGAAGCAGGTTGTAGGTGTTATCCTTTCTGGTGGACAGGCACCTGGTGGACACAACGTAGTGTGCGGTCTATATGATGCTTTAAAGGCAACTAATCCAGAAAATGTATTATATGGATTTAAGAAGGGTCCAAGTGGATTACTTGAAGATGATTATTTAATTTTCGATGATGCGTATATCGATCAGTATAGAAATACTGGTGGATTTGATATCATCGGTTCTGGTAGAACAAAGCTTGAAACAGAAGAGCAGTTTGCAGTTGCGGCTGAAGTTTGTAAGAAGCACGGTATCACAGCGATTGTTATTATCGGTGGTGATGACTCCAATACAAATGCTGCTGTTTTAGCTGAGTACTTTGCAGCACATGATGCTGGTGTACAGGTGATCGGTTGCCCTAAGACAATCGATGGTG
Organism: uncultured Solobacterium sp.; assembly: GCF_963517755.1. NCBI lineage: Bacteria > Bacillati > Bacillota > Erysipelotrichia > Erysipelotrichales > Erysipelotrichaceae > Solobacterium > uncultured Solobacterium sp. The sequence continues at coordinate 21,771 of NZ_CAUQGG010000011.1, read as the reverse complement.
ACTTAAAGAATGAAGATATTGAATGCTCGTTCGGTTTCGATACAGCTACTAAGACATATAGCGAAGTTATCGGTAACATCGAAAGAGATGCTAACTCTGCGAAGAAGTACTGGCATTTCGTTAAGGTAATGGGACGTTCTGCTTCTCACGTTGCTTTGGAATGTGCATTACAGACACAACCAAACGTTTGCTTGATTTCTGAAGAAGTTGCTGAAAAGAAGATGTCCTTATCACAGATTGCAGACTATATCGCTGATTCTGTAGAAGCTAGAGCTGCTAAGGGTATGAACTTCGGTGTAGCAATTATCCCTGAAGGTGTCGTTGAATTTGTTCCAGAGTTCTCTGCATTAATCGCTGAAATTAATGAATTACTTGCTGGTAGTAAGGCTGAAGCATTCAATGCTTTACCTAACTGGAAAGAAAAGTATGCATTTATTGAAAAAGGATTATCTCAGGAAGCAATGTCAGTATTCGCAATTCTTCCAGAAGGAATCCAGCAGCAGTTATTCTTAGAAAGAGACCCACACGGAAACGTACAGGTATCTCTCATTGAATCTGAGAAGTTATTCTCTGCTATCGTGAAAGCTAAGTTAGAAGAGAGAAAGGCTGCAGGTACTTACAAGGGTAAGTTCAATGCATTACACCACTTCTTCGGTTATGAAGGAAGATGTGCATTCCCATCTAACTTCGATGCAGACTACTGCTATTCATTAGGTTACAATGCATTCATGTTAATCCAATATGGTTACAATGGATACCTATCAAAGGTTTCTAACCTATCTAAGTCAGCTGATGAATGGGTAGCTGGTGGTATGCCAATCACTAAGATGATGAACATCGAAAGAAGACATGGTGAAGATAAGCCAGTTATCAGAAAGGCTCTTGTTGAGCTCGATGGTAAACCATTCAAGTTCTTCGAAGCACATAGAGAACAGTGGGCTAAGGAAACATGCTACACATACCCAGGTGCAATTCAGTACTATGGACCAGCTGAGGTTTGTGATTTAACAACTAGAACACTAGCTCTTGAAAAGGGTGAATAATTAATGTTTAAAGACACAGTAGAAACTCTACTGTGTTTTATTTATGTTATAATGCTAAAAATAATATGAGGTTAGTACTATGAAGAAGGTAAAAACAATCGGGATTGTCAGTTTATCTAGTGGCATTCTAGGGGAGGATTTTGTACAACATGAAGTGAAAATTGGTCTAGAACGTTTAGAAAAATTTGGCATTCAAGTGAAATTCATGGAACATGCATGCAAAGGATTGGAATATATTTCTGAACATCCACAGGATAGAGCAAGTGATTTGTTAAATGCATTTCAAGATGATTCAATTGATATGATACTTTGTGCAATTGGTGGTGATGATACGTATCGTTTATTACCGTATCTTTTTGAGCATGATGAGTTAAAAAATGCTGTAAAAGAAAAGATATTTCTTGGATTTTCTGATACAACCTTTAATCACTTAATGCTACATAAAGTAGGTCTCAATACATTTTATGGACAAGCATTTCTTCCGGATGTATGTGAGTTAGATGAAGGAATGTTGCCATACACTGAGAAGTATTTCTTGGAATTATTAGAAACTGGAGCAATCCACGAAATAACACCAAGTGATGTATGGTACGAAGAACGTAGTGATTATAGTGCAGAATCTGTCGGCACAAAACGTATCATGCATGCAAATCAAGGATTTGAATTATTACAAGGTAGTGGAGTATTCCAGGGAAAGATATTAGGTGGATGTATCGATAGTTTATATGATATTTTTGATACAACAAGGCATAGTGATTCTGTTGAACTATGTAGAAAATATAATCTCTTTCCTGATTTAAATGATTGGAAGGGAAAGATATTATTATTGGAATCTAGCGAAGAACAGCCAACTCCTGAAAAGTATCGACACATGATAGAGGCATTAAAGAATACAGGTATCTTTGACGTCATCAATGGTATTCTTGTTGGAAAGCCAATGGATGAAATGTATACAAAGGAATATCAGGAAATTCTGGTAGGTGTTGTAAATAACCCAAACTTGCCAATTGTGTGGAATCTGAATGTAGGGCACGCTACACCACGTGCGATTGTTCCATTTGGTGTGATGGCAAGAGTTAATGTTGAAAAACAGAAGATAAGTTTTAAGTACTGAATGTAAGAAGTTCAGTACTTTTTTAAAAGAAAAGAAGGCCATTTTCTGACCTTCGATTAAGTTTATTGAATTGTTACGGAACCAGAAGCAATGAGTTGTCCTGATTTTCTATCATATAGAAGAATGTCATATGGTAGAACTGTGATATGAACCTGGTCACCAATGACGAATGATTGATTACCAAAGATGACAGATGTAAGAAGATAGTTATTGATGTTAAGCTTTAATGTTGACTCCATACCAGTAGGCATAGAGCCATCAACTGCTGCATCTAACTTACCATTTATATCGACTGTAATCTTTTCTGGGCGGATGCCTAAGATGAAGTCTTCATTTGTAATGATTACATCATCATCGCTGATATAGTCCTCATTAACTTTTTGGATGTGATATTTGAATACTTCATCTTTATTTTCTTTTTCAACCTTAGTGCTAGATTTTTCATCAAGATCATTAGAATGTTTTTCTGCATCACGGTGTTCAAACCATTCCTGCATGTTGAAATTGTGTTCTGGTGTAAAGACTGCTGTCTTATTGTCTAATACTGTGAATGTAAATGTTCCATCTTGGTTCTGTTTTCCTTTTGCTTCTAAGAAGTTGATAGATGGATTACCAACGAAGTCAGCACAGAATAGGTTGTTTGGCTTGTTGTAGAGTGATAATGGATAATCATACTGTTGTAGTAAACCATTATTCATTAAGCAGATTTTTGTTGAAAGTGTCATTGCCTCCATTTGGTCGTGTGTAACGTATACAAATGTTGAGCCTGTTTCTACATGTAATCTCTGTAGTTCATAACGCATTTCTAAACGTAACTTTGCATCAAGGTTAGATAATGGTTCATCCATAAATAGAACTTGTGGTTCAGGTGCAAGAGTACGAGCAATCGCAACACGCTGTTGTTGTCCACCTGAAAGTTCAGCAGGATAACGATCCATAAACATACCAATTTTTACGATTCTTGCTACACGATTTACAGATAAATCGATTTCTTCATTGCTTAGTTTACGAATTATTTTTTTCACTGAATCATTTTCTACGACTTCAAATTTTTCATTTACAGTTTCATTTTTGCTTTGATGTGCAGCAATTAATTTATTCTTTTTCTCTTCAAATTGCTGAATATATTTTTTTGCATCTTGTTCGATGGCGTTTGATGAATGTAAGTTGAACTTGAAGATCTTTTCAGCTGTATATTTGGAAATTGTATAGGTATTGATCAGTTTTAGAAGAAGACGTTTCTTGTCAATTTTGCCTGTCTTCTCTTTACATTCTTCAAAGATTTGTGTGAGTTTATTTGTATTTTGTAATGAACGAATCACATCACTAGTTGTTTTTAATTCAATATCCATTACTGGAAGTTCTTCTTTGATGTTTTTTAATCCAAAAGAGATGTTGTCATAAACTGTCATATTTGGCCATAACGCATAGTTCTGGAATAAGAATCCTACTTTACGCTTGTTTGGCGGAATGTTGATTCCTTGATCGGAATCATAAACAATTTGGTCACCGATTTTAATCTGTCCGCTTGTAGGTGTTTCTAAACCAGCAATCATACGTAGTGTTGTTGTTTTACCGCAGCCGGATGGTCCTAAGATTGTAATAAATGAATTGTTTTCAATATGTAAGTTGAGGTTATCTACAGCATAGAATTTACCCCAACGTTTTGTGATATTTGTTAGTTTGATTTCAGGCATATTTTTTCCTCCTAATTACCAATTCCTTCATCAAGGCTTGCACCAGTTAATTTATTTACAATCAAGTTTGAAAGCATGATTGTTACAATTAAGATCAGGTTGATTGCACTTGAGAAAGCATATAGTCCCATTTCATCAAAGTAATCTAATGTAGTTGATAAGATAAATCCTTGCGTACATAGTAATAAGAATAGTGATAACTCACGTAAGCAAGTCATGAATGGTAACATGAATCCACTGATGATCGAAGATTTTTGAATTGGGATGATAATGCGTGTCATTCGTTTGATCCAAGGTATATCTTGGATGATTGCGGCTTCTTCGATTTCTCCAGATAATTGCAACATAGAGTTTAATGCGTTACGACTTGCGAATGGAATGTATTTAATCACACCGACAATAACAAGTAACGTATACGTATTAAATAAATTGATATGTTGATTTGAGAATAGAATGAAGAAGGCTGCGCTAACTGCGATACTCGGCATTAGATATGGAAGGAATGCCATACTATTTACGTAATTAGCCCATTTCGAGCGGCGTTTCTTTGAAACAGCATAACCAATTAAAGTACCGATGATACCTGCAATTAGTGCACAGGCGATTGAGACAAGGATAGTTCCTTTATATGCATCCCAAATCGTACTATTGAATAAAATACCGCGTTGTCCATACATACCATTTTCAGTGATGTTTTCATTTGTAATCCACCATTTTGTTGTTAGATTAGCGAAGTTACCTGTATATAGGAAGGAGTAATCACCTGGATTAGGTAGGAATGTTTCAAAAGCAAACGAGATAATTGGGAAGATACTTGTAAAGAATGTAATGATAACAAAGATAAATGCAACTAAATGTTTACCAATCTTACCTAGGTTGATCTTTGATATTTGTCCAGATTTACCAGTAACAGTTGTATAGTTCTTTCTACTCTTTAGTGATGCTTGGTTGAGTGCGAGAATTGCCATACCAAAGATCATCATTAGAACTGCCAGAATAGATGCTTCACCAGTATATTTACTGTTGAGTGAAATATACTTGGTAGAAAGGGTAGTTAAATTTAAATAATGTGGAACTGGATAGGATCCCATTGCGCTACCAAATACGAGTAAGATTGTCGAAAGGATAGCAGGCTTGATCATTGGAATTGTAATACGTGTCAATATTTTATGACGAGGTGTATTTAGGATTGTTGCGGCTTCTTCTAGGTTTGCATCCATGTTCTTGAAGATACCACCAATCAAGATATATGCAAATGGTGCATAGTGTAATCCTAATACCATGGCACATGGGAATAATCCTACACACCACCATAGTGGCATGTTGATGCCAAATAGTGAGGCAAGCAATCCGTTAGATGTACCAGTAACCGCATTGGAATTAAATAAATGCTGCCATACAACTGCTAATGTCCACTGCGGCATAATATATGGGAAGATAAATATAGAGCTGAGGTACTTTCTGCACTTCATATTTGTTCTTGTCACAAGGAAAGCAAATACACCACCGAATAGGATTGAAATCATGCATGTAAGGACGGCAAGTGCTAAAGTATTACCCATCGGTGTCCAAAGATTTGTCTTCGCTAAATTACTTGTGAATAAATCAATGTAATTGATGAGGGTTAATCCTGATGTTTGCCCAGTTAAATGTTGGTCAATTGTTCCTGGGTGAATCTCAAATGTATCACGAATGATTGCCACAATAGGTGATATTGTTGCAATCGTACATAAGATACCAAAGATGAGCAGAATCACATTAAATGGTTGCGTGAAATAGGTTTTAATCTTATTAAAGAAAATCGCATTGCGTTTTTTCGAAATTGTTGTATCCAAGTTGTGTCTCCTTTCAAAAAAATGGAAGGCACCCAACTACCACGTAGGGTGCCTCATGATAACTGTTTGTTTATTTAGAAGTATTACCGTTAAATTTGTCTAGTGTTTCAATCCAAGAACCAACAGTGAATGCTACTGAAGCACAGTATTCAGGATCTTCTAATACGAGATGGCCTTTTGTTGTCCACCAATCATATCCACGGTCATCCTTAGATGGGAACTTATCTACACCATCAACATATCCACCTTGTGCATGATTGAATGTCTTTTCTGTTGCTGTCATAACATCTGGATTTGAGGAGTAACCACCCATATCTTTGCCCCAAGCACTGAAGCCTTTTTCTGTACATGTCATGTATGCGATAAATGCAGCAGCTGTCCATGGAAGTGGGCTATTCTTTGTTAAGAATAGGTAATGGCAATATCCAAATCCACCGATTCCTTCGTAACCATCTTCATATGCAGCAACTTTGATGTTATTTACAGAAGTTTCTGAAGATTCTTCGATAGAACGTAATTTGGAATATACCAATAATCCACATTGATCCGTTGCAGATGCAGATGTTAGTGTTGTACAAATTGGTCCATCATCTGTTTGTGCATTGTATCCATTTACCCAAAGCTTGATCCAAGCTAAAGCATATTTACCATTTTCACCTAAGTTAAAGCTTTCAGCATCTTTCGCAACTTCATCAATTGTTGGTTGGAATTCCGCTTTTGCGTCAGCTGGTAGCTTATCGAAGGCATTCTTTAATTCAGTTGCATACTTATCTTCTGTCAACATATACAAGAAATTCTTGCCGACGATTTCTGAGTCGATATCCATGAATAGTGGATGTGTATCCTTACGTACGAAATCCCAGCAGTTTGTGAATTTCTTGGAGCCTGTTGAATTGTACATAAATACTTTATTTAGTGTTTGTAATGGTAGGAAGCCTTTGTAGTCACTAGCTTTTACGCCATTTGCATCTGCCCATTCCTTAGGAATGAATGTTTTTAGGATACCGGTTTGATTCATCTTTGATTCAATCTGGTTACCATCCTGAATCAAAGTCATTGCGAATGTTCCTTGATCCTTAAGGGAGTCAGCTTGTAACTGCTCGAAAATCTTATTGTTCTTTGGCTGTTGCCATTCGAAATCTAATTTGTAGCTAGGATCGATTGTCTGTAAGTATTCGATGAATAATGGCAGTGCAGACTTACCGCGGCTAGAGTTACCTAATCCGAAGAATGTCTTACCATTAGATTCTTCGATTGCTTTCTTTCCAAGCTCTTCGAGTGACATTGTCTGTGCTTCTGCGATAATTTTGTCTATTTCAGACTGATTGGCTGTATCGTTTGTGGAAGTGTTATTAGTTCCTTTTCCACCGCATCCAACCAATGATGCGGCCAGTACTACAGAGAGTACTGATGATAAAAAACGCTTACTCATTATTTTTTCCCTCCTGATTAATGAATCTAGTCATATTATAAAAGAGAATGTAAGCGCTTTAAATTAAAGAAAAATGATATTTTTTTTAAATTTCTGATATTAGAGATTTTGATTTTGATATTCGCTAGGTGTTAGTCCATAGCGTTTTTTGAAAAGGGAAGAGAAGTAAGCAACAGATGTATAACCAGTTTGTTCAGCAGCTTCGCTGATTCTACAGTTATGTTTACAAAGTAGTTTCTTAGCATTCTCTAATCGTATACTCGTAATATATCCAGCAAGGGTATAGTTTGTTTCCTTATGGAATAGTCGTGAGATATGTCCTTCGCTGATTTCTAAATAAGATGCTATCTCATAGATGGATAAATTAGGGTTTGCATAATTTTGTTCGATGTATTCAATTGCTTTTTTGACATAACGGTTCGTATCATTAACCGCTTGTGGATTTTTTACCTTAGTAAGTTTTGGGATAAGCTTTTGTACGCTTGTTTCAATGGTGCCATCTTCAAATGGTTTTAAAATGTAGTCTGCAGCATATAGGCGTAATGCATCACGAGCATAATCGAACTCACTATATGCTGTTAGGAAGATGATTTGAACATCACTACCTTGATTACGTAATTGCTGTAACATTTCTATACCATTACAAAGTGGCATGTTAATGTCTGAGATGATTAAGTCAGGTAATGTTTCTTGATATTTTTCGAGTGCTTGAAGACCATCTTTGGCAACTGCGCAAACTGTAAAATCAAGTGAATTCCAATTGATATCATGAACCATTCCTTCTCTAGCAAATAGTTCATCATCAACAATCATTACTTTGTACATGGCTCCTCCTTATATGGCAGTGTTATCTGTATTAAAGTTCCACCTTCTTTTAGACGCTGTGCGTGAAGACCTGAATTTACACCAAAGTGTAAACGTAATATAGAATCAACATTATACATACCGATATGACCATCAATTTGATTCCATTGATGCGTGTTAATTAGATGCATCATTTCGTCATTAATACCGATGCCATTATCTTTTACAGATAAGATGATTGCGTCATTTTGTTTGCATGCATATACTTGGATGACGCCAGTCTCTTTCATACGTAAACCATGAATAATTGCATTCTCTACTAAGGGTTGAATAATCAGCTTAGGAATCTTATAGGATAATAACTCCTTTGGACAATCGAATAGGAATTGATATTTCCCTTGGAAGCGAATATTTTGAATTTCTCCATAATCGGAACAAATCTGAAACTCTTCTTCGATTGTTATGAACTGTTCTTTCACGATAGAAGTTCTTAATATGCGTGCAAGTTTTTGTGAAAGCTGAGAAATTGGTTCAACTTTAGCACCTTTTGCCATCCACTTGATTGTATCTAATGTGTTATATAGAAAGTGCGGGTTAAGTTGTGCTTGCATCATCGCGATTTGGATATCGGCTAATTGTCTTTGTGTTTCTATCTTTTGTTCTAAGAAGTTAGAAAGCTCTTCTGTCATAATATTGAAATTTTGAGATAATACTCCGAATTCATCATTGCGTACTACAGGAATTGATGTATCTAGCTTTCCTTCTTGTACTTGCTTCATTGCTTGATTCATCTGGTTGATTGGCTGTGTAAAAGAGGTCGTAGTTTTTTGTGCAACAACAATACATACGATAAAACTAAGAGCAGCGAGTAAGCCAACCATCAGATACATCCGATGCATCGTAGATGTACTAAGTACTTTAGGGTGAATAATAATTTGTTTAAAACCTGTATTACCTATATTTTGAATTGTGATGTAATAATCATTAAAGTAATCTTCATACTTTGAACCCGATATCCATGCATGATGTAACTTATTAAAAATTCCAGACGTCCCTAAACTAGTGTTTATATAAACTGGTTCATTCTCTTTACTGATAATTCCAAATCCTTCATCGTTAGAGAGTTGATTACTAAATAGATATGTGAAATCTTGATTGTCGATAGAAGCGACAATATAACCAATTGTTCTATTATTATGTTTTATTTTTGTTGCGATATTTAAAACGATTTGATTGCCTTCACTATCAACTTGCTTAATGATGTCTTTAGATGGATTTTCTAATGCATGTAAGATTCCCCAGTAAGTAGGTCGACGTGCAAGCTCGCATGTTGCATACATACAATTACCGTTCTGATCGTAAATTGAGAATGTTGCGTAATTTCGATAGGGGTTGGTTAACTGATAAAGCGTATTATATATTGATTCACTATCTGATGAACTTAGAAATTCTTGGTGTGATGATAATGTAGAAAGAGTTTTATCAATTCCATCTAAAAATGATTGAAAGCTTGTACTAATTTCTTTTGTCTCTTTTTTTACAGTAGTTTCATATGTATTGAATGTCATCGCTTGAAACAAGAAAATCAAACAAAAGCCACATAGTACAATTGGTACAACCGAAATCGCAATGAAACGATTGAGTAGGCGAATACGAACAGACTGACTTTTCTCTATTTGTTTATTTTCGTAGAAATGTCCCATAATTGTAGTATTTCCTCCTGCCTAAATTTTGACCATGGTACAAGATTTTGGTAATCTGCGAGATCAGTTAGTGCCGTGAGTTGATTAATATCTTGTCTTACGCTACGTCGGTACATTGTGGATGATAGGAATTGTTGTGCATCTTTACTGATTGTAAAATCAATAAATTTCTGTGCGTTATCTTTATTCTTTGCATTTTTTACAAGAAAACTACCATCGGATATAACGAAGAGATAATCAGGATAAACCATTGTAATGTTTGAATCTGTTAACATTGCCTTTTTTGCGGTTTCTTCTAAGGTAATTCCAATCAATCGTGTTCCTGTACTTACTTCACGGATGACTTCTCCACTCCCACTGGCAACATGACCATCTAACTGTTGATAAAATTTATCAATGTATGTAGGGTCATTCAATGTCATGAACGCATTCAAGATAGAGATGCTCGTACCTGAAGTGTGTGGATCAGCAAATGATATTTTCCCTTTCCAAGATTCATCACAAAAATCAGACCATTTTTGTGGAGCTCTTTGGTTATTGACTAACTTATTATTGTAGATAAAGACAAGCGGTAACTGGGAGAAGAGGGTGTAGTTATCATGTTGTTCTAAATATCGAAAATCAAGAGATGAGCTTTCACTAGCCACATAAGGTTCAATATAGTCCTGATAGTATGTATAGTTTTGAACATCGCCACCAAACATGACATCTGCATCTTCTCCATTTTTTATTTTTTCGAGCATTTCTGTAGTGCCGCCAGCTTGTACTTCAACACTGATACCTGTTCGTAATTCAAATTCCTTGATAATTGGTGCGTATACTTCGGACTTATGACTTGTAAAGATAATGAGTCTATTTGCTGGTGGAATCGGATTTGCATCATGTTTTGTAAAATGCGTGCAACCGGACAATAGAGAAAGTGATAGAATGCATGCAAGTATTTTTGAATTAATCATTAGCATGTCGATTCATATACTCCGCTTGGTTTAGTGGCCCCTCGACTAGTGAGAAGTTTCCATCTTCATCCTTAAAAACAGCAATTCCACCATTTCCAATTAAGCATTCACGATGAAGAAGCTCATCAGGAATATTCTCTTTCATAAGACTAAATAATAGATGTCTAAAGTATGCTCCATGAGAAACAAGAAGAACTTTATCTTGATCGTGACTCAGTTTGCGTAACTCACTAAAAGCATTTTGAATACGCTGTTGAATCATTGTTGGATTTTCACCACCTAAATCATCAAAAAGATCATTTGAAAAACGATATTGATATTCTGGGTCACTTTCATTTTTAATATTTCCATCCCATGATCCATAACTAAATTCACGTAATGAGTCAAAGATTTTTACATGCATGTGATGAGGCTCTAGGATTAGTTTTGCGGTTTGAATTGTTCTTGGTAAAGGGGATGTATATGCAGAATTAAAAGACTGGTTTCTTAACGCTTCCGTTGTTTGCAAAATCTGTTCTATTCCTTTGGAAGTTAATGGAGAGTCTGTTATACCTTGCATGCGGTTTTCCAAATTAAATATGGTCTCTCCGTGACGAACATAATAGTAGTAAATTGTCTTCATAATGAACTCCTAATTTTAAGTTCATTATAGACTGAATTTATTAAAATGTTAAACTACAAAAGATGTATAGCATGGGGATGAATTACTGTGCTTAGAATTGTTTTTTTTATTAAATAATGGTAAATTCAGAAGTGTGGATAGAGGAGAGAAATTCATGAGTAAGTATCAGTTTTTAGATAAGAGAGTGCCGATAGCTGACGACAATATTTCTATTGTCCAGGATTTATCAAAATGTAAGAATTGTACCCTATGCAGACGTGCTTGTGCCATCGATGCCGGTGTATTTGACTATTATGACTTGACTACAAACGGAGATGTCCCAATCTGTATCAATTGTGGTCAATGTGTAGTATCTTGCCCATTTGACAGTTTAAATGAACGTTCAGAATTAGACGGTGTAAAGGCTGCGATCCAAGATCCTGAAAAGGTTGTTGTATTCCAGACTGCACCAGCAGTACGTGTAGGACTTGGTGAAGAGTTCGGTATGCCTGCCGGAACATTCGTACAAGGAAAGATGATCACAGCTTTACGTAAGCTTGGTGGTGACTACGTACTAGATACAAACTTTGGAGCAGATATGACCATTATGGAGGAAGCTTCTGAGTTAATTGAAAGAGTAATCAATGGTAATGGACAATTACCTCAATATACAAGCTGCTGCCCAGCTTGGGTTAAATTTGCGGAAACATTCTACCCAGAATTGATTCCACATCTTTCAACTGCGAAGAGTCCAATCGCTATGCAAGCCGCAACGGAGAAGACTTACTTTGCTAAAAAGAACAATATTGACCCTAATAAGATTGTTTCTGTATGTGTAACACCATGTACAGCCAAGAAAGCAGAAATTCGTCGTCCAGAAATGAATTCATCTGCAGGATATTGGAATGAAGAAGAGATGCGTGATTCCGACTACAGTATTACAGTGCGTGAACTTGCACGTTGGATTCGCGAGGCTGGATTAGATTTCGCTAATCTTGAAGATGGTAAGTTTGATCCATTAATGGGTGAAGCATCTGGTGGAGGAATTATCTTTGCCAATACTGGTGGTGTTATGGAATCCGCAATGCGTTCTGCATATAAGTTTGTTACAAAGGATGAAGTACCTGCTAACTTGATTCGCTTTGATGCGATTCGTGGCTTTGAAAATAGTCGTGAAGCAGATGTACAAATCGGTGATAAAGTATTACACGTTGCCGCAATTCATGGTACAGGTAACTTCCGTAAGTTCTATGAACATATGAAGGAAACAGGAACACATTATGACTTTATCGAAGTAATGGCCTGCCCTGGTGGATGTATTGGTGGTGGAGGAATGCCACGTCATAAGCTTCCTCAAGTCAAGGCTGCGAAGGAATCTCGTATTGCGTCCTTATATGAAAGAGATAAGCTCAAGCCAATCAAGGCACCACAGGATAACCCTGAAATCCAAGTGTTGTATAATGAGTTCTATGACGCTCCACTAAGTGAGAAGGCTCATCACATGTTACATACAGAAGGATTTATCAATCGCTCATCTGATTTAGGTCCAAACGGCGCTTGTACACCTGAAACATGTCCAACTTCCGTTGCAAACTTGAAAAAAGCACAACAATAAGTGATAAAATAAAGATGAAACTTCATATGAAATTTCATCTTTTAAAATGCTTATGCATGTCAGGAGGATATGATGAATAAGATTAACAAAATAAGAATCGTTACTGTCTTTACGACCGTTCTATCATTCATCATGTTAGGAATCGGTGCTGTAGTTGGAAGCATTTCAGCCTATATATTTGTCCAGATGAATCAAGTTCCATCCTTTGATACACTGGGAATGGATGTAAATGGAAAGTTAACCTTATCACCTTTTGTACATATGACAAGTACACCAATGTTTCAACTGGTTTGTGTTTCACTTATTGGGGTAGGAATTGGAATTGTCATCATCAACATTATTCCGTGTATAACAGGAATTCAAACATTTAATATGATTAAAAATAATGGTATTCAAGAACATGAATGCATGGAGTTGAGCAGAAGAGATGGATTCTTCAAATTTATGGCATCTATTGTCCCACTCATCATGTTAGTTACAGTCTATTTGATATTCCGTATTGGGTATATTTATTTCTTCATCTCATATTGTCTATTGGTTGTGCCAATGTTAGTGTCTTTATATCAAATTTGGTTGTGTAGAGAATAAATGTTAAGTGTTACGGGTGCCTTTCTAAGTGAAAGGAGATTGTAACACTTTTTTAATCACTTAAAACTCTGTAAAATATAGATATGAAAACAATAGAGTACCAAAATCGAAAATATACGCTACTAGGAGATACACAGGCTAGTACATTTTTGATGTATTTGGTAGATGAATCTAATCCAGAGGATTATAAGCAAATATTCCAAAAAATATCTCATCAAAATCAAGTATGCATGATTGCGGTAGCTATCCATGATTGGCAAGGGGAACTGTCTCCATGGTCTGCACCTGCAATTTTTGGAAAACATGATTTTGCAGGGAATGCATCAGTATTATTATCTGAGTTAGAAAGTTTTTGGGATTGGTTTCAATGTGAACGTCAGATAGAGTCAGATCATTTGTATCTTTGTGGATATTCTTTGGCTGGACTATTTGCATTATGGGCATCATGTCAAACAAATCTTTTCGAGAAGGTTGCGGCTGTTTCTCCGTCTGTGTGGTATATGAGTTTTGTGGACTATCTTGAACAACATCCAATTTATACAAACGCTGTGTATCTGAGTCTGGGCGATAGAGAATCAAACGCAAAAAATAAAGTCATGGCTACCGTTGGAACATGTTTTGAATCTGTGATAAAAATCCTGCAGAAACAAAATATTCATTTTATGTATGAGTATAATCCTGGTAATCACTTCCAAGATGTTGAATTAAGAATGACAAAAGGAATCCATAGTTTATTACTTGCCAGCGTAAAAGAGGAGGAATCATGATAGAACTTTTATATTTAGGTGACTATAGTTGTCGCTTAACTTCAAAAAATAATACCGTTTTATATGTGAATCCTGAAAAGGGGAAAGATTATAGCAAACAAGCAGATATTATCCTTCAGACCACGGAAGCGAATAAATCATTGGTACAATTACATATCACAACAAATCAAACCAAAATCATCAATCAAGATTTACTTGAGATAGGTAAGAAGTTTATTTATCGTGATATACAGATTGAAAGAATCGCTGAGGATACATATCGCATAGAAGTGGATGATAAAAAGATTCTAATCTGTGGTAATCAAGATATTACTGTAGATGGTGAAGATGATTATGCGCTGGTACCTATTTTGCATACTGAAATATCAGATGAGAAAATAGGGACTCTAGCCAGACAGATTATTCCAATCCACACTTCGCAAGAAGCACTGTTTGATTATCGTGTAGCGATTGCACTACAGTTTGATAATAAGTTGATTCTTGAGCCTGCGATGAAGGTTGATCTACAAGAAGAAAATCATCGAAATTTAAAAGAATTAGAGACACAATTATATCCACTGCTATTAGATGCGGCAGAGAAATTCCATATGACGATGATTTGTATGAATGATGGTGTAGCGATGGCACAAATGATAGTTACCCCAAAGGATATCAATCCCCTTGGTCTAGTATATGGTGGTATTAGCTACAACTTTGCGGATATTGTGGCAGGATGTACCTTCTATTCAGCAGGTGGATATGGTCCAACTGTATCCGCAAACTATGATTATCTTCGCTCTACTGCAGATACTGAAAGTCTTGTTGCGATTGCGAAAGATATTAAACGCGGAAAACATATTCATTTTATTGAAGTAGAGATTTATAACGATGTGGCAAAACTGGTCGCAAAGGGTGGATTTACCTATTTTGTGCAAAATTAAAAAACATTGAAAATTAGGGATTGAATTTTTGTCTGCAAGCGCTTAAAATATGGTTTCAAACCTACGATGCCGGATAAAAGAAAATACGATACCGGTTCAATAAAAATAAAAATTGTCCCGGTTATAGACTGGGACTTTTTATCGCATAAAAAGAAAAATCCGAAGAATCGGATTATTCAAAATGATCAGCAAATTTTTCTTTAATCTTCTCAAATGTCTCATCACTGAGATCGTGTTCAATCTTGTGCGCATCTCTTGCGGCAGTTTCTTCGTCAACACCAATACTGATGAAGAAATGAGTTAATACACGATTTCTTTCCCAAATGCGTTCAGCAATCTTTTTGCCAGGAGCGAGTAATTTGAGAGAACCGTCTTTGTCCATGGAGATATATCCATTCTCGCGCAGCTTCTTCATCGCAACACTTACACTTGCTTTGGAGAAACCAGTTTCTTCAGCAACGTCAATGGAATGTACTATTCCTTTTCGCTGTTGAATCACTAGTATAGCTTCTAAATAGTCTTCAGCGGATTCATAAATAGGCATAGCCATGTGCATGGTCCCCCTTTCAATAAGTATATTTTAAATGGATTTGATATAAAATAAAAGAGCAATGCTTTATTTGCATCAATAACACGGAGGTAATCAGTGAAAAAGGTAATATTTTACGGAATATCAGCATCTGCAACACAAATATATAAAGATATATTAGAGCAGATGGGTATTAATATGATAATCATCGGAGATGACTGTCTTAGTAAAAGATTTAAGCAAGTTTTAAATATGCAAGAATCTACATCAGAGATACACGAGAAGTATGATGGTTCCTATCTTTTGATGGATGGATTATCAAAAGAGGAAATTATGATTATGAGTGAATCTTTTGATGGGGCAGATGTACCATTTGATGGCATCATGGTTAGTGCAACACAAACGAATCGTGAATGGACGTTAGAAATGATTTTTGAGGAAGCAAAACAAGAAGCTAGAATCATGGAACAGATGTATCATTTACAAATGATGATTGAGTCAACAAATGGCATGGATTTAAATCAATTAGAACCAGAACACGCCGCTATCTTAAAGCGAGCTCTCATGGATTCCTATTTGATGTTAATGAAAGAAGAATATACATATGAGCAGATTTCAGCACAAGCTCGCATTCTAGAGGAAGCCCTTAAAGGAACAGAACATCTAAAACAGAAGGAGAGTCATCATGAGTAGTATTTGCGTGATTGGTGGAGCGAACATTGATATCGTTGGTTCAAGTATCGATCCATTACAGAATTTTGATTCCAATCCTGGTGAAATTTCCATCGCCTATGGAGGAGTAGGAAGAAATATTGCACAGATTTGTGCACTACTTGGTGAGAATATTAAGTTTGTGACTTGTTTCTCTGGGGATAGTTATGGTCAAGCAATGAAGGAAGATTGCAAGCGGTTAGGAATGGATGTATCCATGTCGTCTACTGAAGAAGATCTTCCAAGTTCCATGTATATTGCGTTATTAGATAATAATCGTGATATGAAACTTGGCATGAGTGACATGAGAATTTTACGTCGTATGGACGCAAAAATGTTACAACCAATCTTAGAAACATTGCATGAAGATGATATCATTATCATAGACTCCAACTTAGATATGGAGAGCATTGAATATATCGCAACACATGCAAAAGCAAGGATTGCGGCAGACCCGGTCAGTGCGCATAAAGCAGCTAGACTAAAGTCTGTATTAAATCACCTAGATATCTTTAAGCCAAATCAGTTTGAAGCATCGGAATTAACTGGTATTTGGATTAAGGACGAAGAAACGGCAAGACAGAGTTTGGATTGGTTTATCGAGCATGGCGTTAAAGAAGTGATTATTTCAATGGCGGATCGTGGTATCTTGCTAGGAACAAAAGAGCATAAGACTTGGTTTACACATCGTCAAATCAATATGGAAAATGCGACTGGTGGAGGGGATTCCTTACTGGGAGCATATGTAGCAAGTCGACTTGCAGGAAAGAGTCCATTAGAGTCAATGAGATTTGGTATTAGTGCGGCTGTTATCAGCATTGAACAAGATGCAGTTAGAAGACGCAATTTAAATACAGAAGAAGTAAACGCTAAGATTTCAGATATGAAGATAGAGGAGAAAACATTATGAAAGTAAGAACAAATGAAGAAGTATCAAAGGCACTAGCAGAACACAAGCCTGTTATCGCTCTAGAATCAACAATTATCTCACATGGTATGCCATACCCACAGAATGTTGAAACAGCATTAAAGGTTGAGGCAATCATCCGTGAACATGGTGGTGTACCTGCAACAGTCGGTATTATTGATGGTGAAGCAGTTGTTGGTATGACACCAGAAGAAATTGAAGAATTTGGCAAGCGTGGATTAAGCATTCCTAAGGTATCTCGTAGAGATATTCCAGTGATTATCGCAAAAAAGAGTTGGGGTGCATCTACTGTTGCGACAACAATGATTCTTGCGGCTAAGGCAGGAGTTGAGTTCTTTGTGACTGGTGGTATCGGTGGTGTTCACCGTGGTGCAGAAACTACATTTGATATCTCCGCTGACTTAGAAGAATTAGGAAATACAAACGTTACAGTTATCTGTGCAGGTGCTAAGGCTATCTTAGACTTGCCAAAGACATTAGAAATTTTGGAAACAAAGGGTGTTCCGGTATTAGGTTTCCAAACAGATGAACTTCCTGCATTCTATACACGTAAATCAGGGTTAAAGGTTGACCACAAATTAGAAAGCTATGCTGAAGCTGCGCAAATCATTCATGCAAAGAGAGACTTTGGTTTAGATGGTGGTGTATTAATCACAAACCCAATTCCAGAAGAATATTCTATGGACGCAGATGCTATTAACGCAGTGATTGATTCTGCTATCAAGGAAATGGATGAAAAGGGGATTAAAGGAAAAGAATGCACACCATTCTTACTTGCTAAGATTGCAGAAATCACTGGTGGTAAGTCCCTTGAATCTAACATTCAATTAGTATTCAATAACGCGGCTGTTGGCACAGAAATTGCAAAGGAATATTTTAAGTAAGCTTATGACAGAGATGAAACGGACAGTTTCTGATCCAGTAACAAAAGATAGTTTTATTCAAGCACTGAAAAGTCTTGGTATTACTGGCAATCAGATTTTGGAAGTACATTCACAGATGTCTAGTTTCGGATGTGTAATTGGTGGTGCACGAACAATCGTAGATGGCTTGATGGAGTTGTGCGAAAATGGCGGAACAATTCTTATGCCAACACAGTCAGTTGATAACAGCGAACCGAGTGATTGGGAATATCCAGCGGTTGCACCGACACTATACAAAGAAATTCGTGAAGCAATCCCGGCTTACGATGCAAAGACAAGTAATGTACATTACATGGGATCGGTTGTTGAAAACTTTAAATTGAGAGATGGTGTGATTACTTCCTCACATCCTACCTACTCTTATTCTGCATGGGGTAGATACGCAAGATTATTATGCAATCATCAATCAACACATTTTCCATTAGCAGATGAATCTCCTACAGCAAGACTCTATGAATTAAAAGGATATGTACTTTTAATTGGTTGTGATTTTGATTCCGCAACATGCATGCATCTAGCGGAGTATCGCTCCGATTGTCGACCAATCGGCATTCAAGGCGCAAAGGTCAAGACGGCAGAAGGAGATGTGTGGAGAAAATATCTCGATTTACAGTTAGATAGTGATATCTTCCTGAAAGTTGGGCAAATGATGCGAAAGAAAAACATGGTTAGAGAAACCATGTTAGGTGGTTGCAAGATTACGCTATTCTCAGCTGCAAATGCAATTGATGAAGCAATGCGTTATTTTGATAAGACCATGGTATACGATTTATATCGTTAAATCCAATGATGCTGTAGGTATGCTTGTGCAATGTCATAAGCAGCCTGCAGCATTTCATTTTCTTCCTCTTGGCCAAAGCGATTTATAATAGGAGAATCAATATCAATCTCACCAACGCACTCTCCATTTACAATAATCGGCACACAAAGTTCACTGCGACTATCACAATCACAAGCAATGTGTCCTGGAAAAGTTAGCACATTATCAATACGTTGCACACATTTATCACGATAACATTTGCCGCAGACACCTTTCTCAAAAGGAATCCTTGTACAAGCAGGTTTTCCCTGGAAAGGGCCAAGAACGAGTTGACCTTCTTTTACAAAATAAAACCCAATCCAGTTGATATTTTTGTAATTTATTTGAATGCAAGCACTGACATTGGAAAGTGCCGCAATCTTATCGCTTTCTTCTAAAAAAGCACATATTTGTTTATTTAATATCGTTTTCATGAGAAAATCATAGCATAGGGTTGATTAAAATAAACATGGAATTATAATGAAACAAGAGGGAGGCTATATCTATGGATGATATATCTGGTGAGTGTAACACGGATGTAAAAACGAATAAATGATATAGCCATAAAGGTCCTTTTTTATGATGGCTGTATCAGTCAATCATGAGGGAGGATTTTTTATTATGAACAAGGACTTAGTTTTAGAGTGGATCAAAAGCAACAATTTAAAAGAATTACATGAATATCTAAAGAAGCAAAACGTCGTTGATATTGCGGAGTTTCTCCACGAGTTGGATGATAGTACACTAGCAATCTTCTTTAGAATTTTGGAAAAAGAAGAAGCAGCAAATGTTTTCTCTTATTTAGATAATGAAGAACGCAATCGGTTAATCAAAACATTTAACAATACCGAGATTGTAAACGTGATTAATGAACTATATTCAGATGACGCAATTGATTTCCTATCTGATATGCCAGCAAATCTAGTTACACAGCTATTAGATAAAGTTGATGATGATGTTCGCAAAGATATCAATCACTTATTGAAGTATAAGGATGATACTGCAGGAAGTATCATGACGGTTGAATTCATTGAGTTTACAAAAGAAATGACAGTTGCGGATGCGCTAGCTAAAATCAAGCGTGTTGGTATCGATAGTGAGACGGTGTATACCTGTTATGTAGTAGAAAGCAGAAAACTAATTGGTATCGTCAGTGCGAGGAGCTTGATGTTGAGTGACTCTGATGTACTTATCAAGGACATCATGAAGACAGAATTTATCTATGCATATACTGGGGATGATAAAGAAGACATCGCTAAAAAGATGAAGAAGTATGACTTGATTGCCTTGCCAGTATTAGATGTAGAAGATTGCATTGTTGGTATTGTAACATTTGACGATGCGATTGATGTCTTAACAGAAGAGACAACAGAAGACATGCAGAAGATGGCTGCGATTGTGGCAAATGATAAGCCATACCTAACAACATCTGTGTGGGAACATGCACGTAGTAGAATTGTTTGGCTATTAATCTTGATGTTTTCAGCAACACTAACAGGTAGTATCATTTCTAACTATGAACACGCTTTTGAAGTGATGCCGGTACTGGTGTCCTTTATTCCTATGCTAATGGATACAGGTGGAAACTGTGGATCTCAGAGTTCAACTTTGATTATCCGTGGTTTAGCAATTGATGAAATTAAGTTCAGCGATTTCTTCAAGGTAGTTTTCAAAGAATTTAGAATTTCTATTGTTGTGGGCATTATGCTAGGTATCGCGAACGGCATTAGAATTGTATTGTTGAACCATGATGTATATCTAGCGTTTGTTGTTTCAGCTTCAATTGTTGTAACAGTTATGATTTCCAAGTTCGTAGGATGTGTATTACCGATTGTTGCAAAGAGATTAAAGATGGACCCAGCAATTATGGCTGCACCATTAATTACAACTATTGTAGATACACTTGCAATTATGGTGTATTTCTCAATCGCATCACAAATTTTCAACTTATAAAAGTTTTGGACCTTCATCACCATGAAGGTTTTTTTGTTGAATGTATATATAAGGTAGGATGTAATAATCAAATAACTCGCTTGCGAAATATGAAATCAGTTGTAGAATGAATAACAGACGACAGGAGATTTTCATGTATCCAACAGTAGGTTCATCAGTTCATATTCAAAGTTTTAAACACGACGGAAGTTTACATCGCACATGGTGCAAGGGTTTTGTTCTTGAAGCAGATGAGGACAGAATCGTTGCAGTTACTGACCATGCATGGGTGATTGAAGCGGATAACCGTAAGTGGCTTACACGCGAACCGGCTGTATGTTTTTTCTATAGAAAGAAATGGTACAACGTCATCTCTATGATTCGTCATAGTGGTATCTACTATTATTGTAACTTGGCGTCCCCAACAATATATGATGGTGAAGCAATCAAGAATATTGATTATGATTTAGATGTAAAGCTCTATCCAGATCGTACATATCAGGTTCTTGATGAAAACGAATATTTCGAACACGCGAAGAAGATGAATTATTCAGATGATGTTATGGATATCGTTGAAGCACAATTGGATAAGTTAATTATGGATATGGAAGAGGAGAAAGAACCGTTTAATAAAGAGTGCATTGATAAGTATTATCAGCTTTATTTAAAGATGAGCTCAAGCCAGAATCTTGAGAATGAATAAGGTTTAAATTAGCTTAGACAAACTTTTCTAAAATTTTTCTCAAAAAGTTTATAAAAGTAATTGACACCAGGATAGATACTTGGTATATTAATACAGCACTCTTCGGAAGGAGAGGGGCAGAGATCTTTGAAAACTGAACAGGAATAAGACACATAAACAACGTCAAGCAAA
>NZ_CAUQGG010000010.1:0-74262 GCF_963517755.1 uncultured Solobacterium sp. | reverse complement strand
GTACCCCAAGATTTCTCATTGCGGTACCCCAACCCCAAGTAATTTTAGAGCGCCAAATAATGTTTGTTGAGGACTTAGATGGCCAAATGGCCATCTTTCATTTTAATTTTAATTGAGATTGATATATTATCTAGAATATTTATGGTTGATTACAAATGTAGTCTTTATCAACGAAAAAAGTAAAAATTTATTGTATTTTTTTTTGAAAAACGTATGATTGTTTTGTATTTTATGGGGGTGTAAAAAATTTATGGAAAAATTTGTAATGCGAAGGCTGTTATTCATTTTCTGTATGTTCTTGTGTACAACAATATTTACATTTGCTGATGAAACAACGGAAAACAATGAAAATACAATTATTCAGACAGGATGGGTATCAATTGACGGCCATATGCAATGGTATGATGAGAATGGTGTGCCTGTAATTGGATGGAAGAATATAGATGGAAGTATTTATTATTTTGATGTGAATACGTATATGGTTACGGGCATTAATAATGTTGATAATAAATATTATTTGTTTAATGACCATGGTATTTTAATTTCTCAGAATGGATGGGTATTTGAAAATGGTTCATATTACTGGGTCCAGGATGATAACTCCATATATACTTCTGGGTGGAAAATTATCAATGGAGAGACGTACTTTTTTAATAATCAAGGAGTAATGATGACTGGCAAGTATTGTATTAATGGAAATTGTTATTTCTTTGAGGAGAACAATAGCGGAAAACTTGTGAAGAGCGGATGGCATCAATCTAATAATGGATTATGGCATTATGTTGCTGACGCAAGTGTTTTAGCCAATTCTTGCTGGAAATTCCTTCATGGTCAATATTATTATTTTGATCAAGACAGTAATATGTATACAGGGTGGCTACTGGAAAATGGAAAATATTATTATTTAGCAAATGATGGCCCAATGGTCACTGGATGGTCACAGATTAATGGAAATTGGTATTACATGAATTCATCTGGGCAAAGGATGATAGGATGGCAGTATGTTAATGGGCACTGGTATTATTTAAATGAAGATGGTGTCATGCAGACGGGATGGATAACAGAAAACAACAATAATTATTATCTTTCCGACAGTGGAGCAATGATAACCGGTTGGTTATACCTGAATGGGAATTGGTATTACATGAATTCATCTGGGCAAAGGATGATAGGATGGCAGTATGTTAATGGGCACTGGTATTATTTAAATGAAGATGGTGTCATGCAGACGGGATGGATAACAGAAAACAACAATAATTATTATCTTTCCGACAGTGGAGCAATGATAACCGGTTGGTTGTACCTGAATGGGTATTGGTATTACATGAATCCGTCAGGGAAAATGTCGAGCGGATGGCAATATATAGGTTATTATTGGTATTATTTTGGCGATGATGGCAATGGTATAATGAAAACAGGATGGCAAACAATCAATGGGAGTAGTTATTATCTAAAACCAAATGGTGCGATGGCTACTGGATTTACCTGGGTTGATGGCAAGTACATTTATTTTAATAGTTCTGGTATTATGACAGATTTTCCGGCTAGTTATTATTTAGGAGTGCCAAATTACAACCAATTTCAGGAAGGATTTCCATCGGGGTGTGAAGCAGTTTCATTATTTCAGGCAATGCAGTATAAAGGATACCTAGGTATGATATCCTTATCTACTTTTGTAGATTCTCTTCCTATATCATCGGACCCGTTCTCTGGATTTGCAGGAAACCCAAGAAGTGCCTATGGACAATATAGTGCAATTTTTCCACCGGCTCTTGCAAACTGGGGGAATATTTATGCGAGAGGGAAAGTATTTGATATATCTGGAAGCTCATTAGACGATTTACTTGGTGAGATTAGCCAAGGCAATCCAGTTGTAGCATATGTAACAACATATTATACAGAACCAATCTGGATGAATTATCCTTTTGGACCAAATTTATATAACAATCATGCAGTTACTTTAAATGGATATGATTATTACAATCATCTGGTACATGTATCTGATCCAATTAGTGGTTCAAGATGGTTAGATATGTTCAGTTTTGCAAATATATATAATTCTAGGAAGTATGCTGTTGTTGTACGCTAGAAAAAATATGAATATCATTTACAAATTAAAAAAATATGATTTATGTAAAATATCTGCTCTTAATTATCTTCGTTACTAGAAACTATATATAGAAAATATGAGAAAGCTTTATAGGATTTAATTTCTTTGAATTTAGATGCAAAAAAACGTTAATCAACAATTTAAAAAGTCTCTGCTAGGATTTGCCAGGCCTAGAGAGACTTTTTACATGCTTGCAAGTTATTTTAGATTCCCTTTTTTAATATGATTCTGAAGAATTTGATCTGTCACTTCATAAATGGCTTCTGAACCTAGTTTGGTTTTTGATTGACGACCATATACTTTTTCGGCAGTGACTTGGTGTTCCTTCCAGTCACCACCGTCATTTGAGTTGTTTAATAGGAGTGGTTGGAAGTTATCCATTGCATGTGCAAAACGTGCTTCTGGAGTTTCATTAGCTTCAAATTCGTCAAATAGTGCGATGAGCTCAGTCTTTTGGTCATCTGGTAGAATTGAATATATTCTTTCTTTGGCAAGGTCTTCTCTTGCCTTTTGTGTCTTTAGACCTTCTGTATCGTATGCGTAGGTATCACCTGCATCAATTTCAACAATGTCATGAATAAGGCACATCATCATTGTTTTAGCGACATCAATCTTTTCATTTGCATGTTCCTTTAAAAGATAGGTCATGATAGCCATGTGCCATGCATGTTCTGCGTCATTCTCATTTCGTCCATGATTGGTTAAATGAGTCTGACGGAAGACATTCTTTTCTTTATCGATTTCTAAGATAAAATTCATTTGTTTCTGTAGACGTTCGTTCATAATTGCTATACTCCTGACGATTCATTGAAATCGACTGTTTTTAAAATTGCTTTTTCTATGACATATGCAGCGATTGTGCCTACGACATTGATGTCTGCTGGTATAGTGCTAGAACTCATTGCATAGATGGAATCTCCATCAAATGTAGTGTGTACTGGTTTGATAACACGTGCGTATCCATCATGTGCCATGCCTGCAACTTTTGTAAGTGCAGTTTTATCTAGTTTTGCATTGGTGATGATAGCGCCAATAGTTGTATTTTGATGAAATAGGTCACGGCCTAAGATTGCCGTGTATAGTGCTTCTTCCGCATCTATAAAACCTCCATCTTTCAGATTGCGAATACCCGAGAGAGTAGTACCACTTGTTGGATCGTAGATGTTACCGATAGCGTTGACTGCAACGATAGCACCTACTTTCAAATCTCCTAGCTGTACAGCATAGGTTGCTAGAGCGGAAGGAGATGCTTGTTTAGGACCATATATCTTTCCGATAGTAGCACCAGTTCCAGCACCATGTTTTCCTTCTTCGAAGATTCCTTGATATGCATTTTCACAAGCTTGATAGCCAAGGTTTGCGTCAGGGTATTTTTGTGTTGGTTTTCCGTTTAAATCAAACAAACATGAAGCACATACAATTGGTACAACACCTGCAGCGGTAGGAAATCCAATGTTCTTTTCTGCTAAGAATTTCATAACGCCACTTGCTGTATCAAGACCAAATGCACTACCCCCAGATAGTACAATCGCATGTACTCCATCATTGGCTGCGAGTGGATTTAATAGTCCACTTTCTCTAGATGCAGGGGCACCTCCACGGATATCGATTCCAGTAGTGTATCCTGATTCACTTAATATTACGGTACAACCGCTGTTAGAATCTGGATATTCAGCACTACCTAATTTGAATTCTGTGAATGCATGGATGGATATTTCTTGTAATAAACTGTTTTTCATATAAGCACCTTCATAGAAATAGTATAGAAAAAATAATGAGAAATGGAATATTTTATGAACGATATTCCATATAAATGAATACTTTCTTTTCCATTTGATAAATGTTAGGGAAAAGAACTTTTGTATCTATTATGAACATGTTAATATAAAAACAGAATAAAAAACAGGAGGCCATATAATGGTAATTGAAGATTTAAAATTACACGCAAAGAATATTCGCAAGAATATTTTAAGACAAGTGTATGGAGCGCAATCTGGACACCCAGGAGGATCATTAGGCGCAACAGATATTCTTACAGTACTTTATTTTGATGTAATGGATATCAATAAGGAAAATGCTGGTGGAATCGATCGTGATCGTTTCGTATTATCGAAGGGACATGTATCACCACTCTTATATGCTGTATTAGCTGAAAAGGGTATTTTAGCAGAAGAAGAATTAAAAACATTCCGTTTAATTGATTCTAAGTTACAGGGACATCCAAATATGAACTATGTAACAGGTGTAGATATGTCTACTGGTTCATTAGGTCAAGGTTTTGCGGTGGCTGATGGAATGGCATTAGCAAATAAATTAGCAGGGAATGACCACCGTATTTACTGCTTAATCGGTGATGGTGAAACAGAAGAGGGCGAAATTTGGGAAGCTGCAATGGCTGCTGCTCATTATAAGAATGACAATCTTTGTGCCATCGTTGACGTAAATGGATTACAGATTGATGGTAAGACATCTGATGTTATTGGACCGGAACCATTAGATCAGAAGTTTGCGGCATTTGGATTCCATGTAATTTGTGTAGATGGACATAATATGGAAGAATTAAAAGCTGCTTTTGCGGAAGCGAAGACAGTAAAGGGAAAGCCTACAGCAATCATTGCTCGTACTGTTAAGGGTAAGGGTGTTTCCTTTATGGAAAACAATGCTGGATGGCATGGAAAGGCTCCTAACCAAGAGCAATTTGAAGCAGCAATGGCAGAATTGGAGGCAGAGTAGTCATGGGTAAGGCAACAAGAGAAGCGTATGGTGAAGCGTTAGCTGAATTAGTCGCTGAAAATAAAAAGATTGTAGTATTAGATGCGGACTTATCAGGGAGTACTAAGACAGCAAATGCAAAAAAAGTAGCACCTGAAAGATTCTTCAATATGGGTATTGCGGAATCTGATATGATTGGTCATGCGGCTGGTTTTGCGACAAGCGGATTTATTCCATTTGCGTCTTCATTCTCAATGTTCTGCACAGGTAGGGCTTGGGAACAGATTCGTAATAGTGTTGCATATCCTCACCTAAATGTTAAGGTGTGTGGAACACATGCTGGTATTACTGTAGGTGAAGATGGTGTTTCTCACCAAGCAATCGAAGATATCGCATTAATGCGTGTTGTGCCAGGTATGGAAGTATATGTGCCATGTGATGCGGCTCAGACAAAGGCAGTTATTAGACATGTCGCTTCTACAAATACACCATGTTATGTAAGATTGGGTCGTTCTTCTGTTGAAGATGTATACACAGAAGATACAGTATTCGATTTTAGTAAGCCTCATGTTGTTCGTGAGGGTAAGGATGCTGTTATCTTTGCTTGTGGCTTGATGGTTCAATCTGCATTAAAGGCAGCTGAAAAATTAAGCACAGAAGGTAAGGAGGTTGCCGTTGTAGATGTATGTGCTATCAAGCCATGCAATGAAGAACAGATTGCTGAATTGCTATCGAAGTATGATGTAGTATTCACTGCTGAAGAGCACAATGTCATTGGTGGTTTAGGCGGACTCATCTGTGAAATTGCTGCAGATAAGTGCCCTAAGAAGATTCATCGTATTGGCATTCAAGATACATATGCTGAATCTGGAGATGCCAATAAGTTAATGGCTAAATATAAGTTAGATGGTGAAGGCGTTTACGAACAAGTAAAAGCAGCTTTATAAAAACTAGTTAAAAGATTCATTACGAGTATGTAGTGAATCTTTTTTTGCATTCATGATATAAAATTTCGTAAAAAGTACTTGTTTTTATATGTTGCTTTTTGTAAACTATCACTGTGATAAATATGTCACGCTTGACCGCTTATTATAAGCTGAGGCTACACGGACGGCCGGGTCAAATGCCGAAGACCTGTTGAAGAAGCAGGGACTGCATCGTGGATGCAGCAGGGCAGAAAGACTGCCTGATTAATCGGGATTTCCCGCATATTGAGCAATCAACTCTGTGCCTGTAGTAATCTTCTATAGATAAGTGTGTGACGAATTGAATACATACAGGTGGTATTGGTTGATACTGCCTTTTTTGTTGGGGACCGGGAAGGGGAAAAATGAAAAAGTTTTATTTAGTTTTACTTGCGCTGCTTATGACAGCATGCACAACCAAAGCAACATCTGTAAAAGAGACTGCAGCAAACACAACTGGTAATTACACTGATGAAATGAAGATTGAGGACAATGAAGACCTAGATCCAGAAGCTGGTTCAGATTCTGTGGAACGTGCAGGCGACCACAAAGGAAGTCCTTATTTTACATCTTTAGATTATTACAATATGACAAGTAATGGCTCACTTTCAATTTTACCGAAGTTTAAAACAATTCAACAATCAAGTGAGTGGAGCTGTGGTGTAGCATCAGCCTTAATGGTAATGGATTTCTATGGTAAAAGAGGAAATCTGGGTGAAGAAGATCTTGCGAAGCTACGTTCTAATGGTTTGACTCCAGGCCCTACATCGGTAAAACAAGCCGTAGAAATGTTTAAGGGTGTCGGTGGATTCTCTGTTGAATCCAATTATGATCATGTTGGAGAGGATCCACATGAGGTTTTCCCTCTGTCACGTTTTAAAGAAGAAATTCAAGCAGGAAATGCTGTGATGGTTTGCTGGATTGAGTGGGGTGGACACTGGCAAGTAGTCATTGGTTATGATGATATGGGAACAGAGACAACACAAGATGACGTTATGATTATGGCAGATCCTTATGATACAACTGATCATAATCAAGATGGCTACTTTGTGTATGGTGCAGAACGTTTCTACTATAACTGGTCTATGTATGATTTCTTCGCAGAAGAAGGTAAAGAAGACTATGAACGCAATGCATTATTTGTATTAGCAAAACCAGAATAAAAAAGAATGTCCTTCACTTCAAGGGAGGACATTCTTTTTGCAGTGGTGTTTCATGATGCTTTATTGATTTTTTAAATAGTATCCTTTCTTCATTTGGTAAATTTATAATTTAAAGAAAAACTGATGTTTTAACTGGAGACACATCATAATGATTTACTTTCCTATAAATCTAAATAATCGATAATGAGTGCTTTCCCAATAAATTGTTCAAGGAAAACAAATTAAATGATGTACATCCATCATATAAATGTACTGGTGAATTCATGGTTTTCCCAGTATGTATATACTGAAAGGAAATTTGGCCAATCTGTTCTAGGATGAACTGACATTGTTTTATTGTTGATATGTATTAAGATACATAAGTTCATACGAATCTAAATCAGAAGTTTTCACCTATATAAGATATAAAAATGACTAGAAAAAACTGTTGGATCTCCAACGAATGGAAATTGTTACTACAAGAAAAAAATTGGAATTATCAATTTATTTATAAGTTCCTTAATGATATAAAATTTACTAAAGATACATCACTCTGCAGACATTGTATAAGTGGATGTAAATGTAAAATATAGATACAAAATGAAATTTATTTTCAAATAGAATATTACAATCTAAAATATATTATTTTTTGCAAAAAATTCTTGTTGACTTCATGCATGAATGTACTATATTGAGGGTGAACAAGGGGGGGAGAAATATGAAACGACAATTCTTATGTATTTGTTCAATTTTTCTGAGTTTTGCAATGTTTCACCCTACAGCGGTTGTTAATGCAAAAGAGACAACCATCATATCTTCCAAAACTCAAGCAGGCTGGATATTTACAGGCGGTAATTACCAGTACTACAACAGTTACGGGGTACAATTATTTGGCTGGCAACAGATTAATGGGCATTGGTACTATCTTGGGGAAGATGGTAACATGCAGACTGGTTGGATTACAATTGGTAATAAGAATTACTACTTCAATTCATCTGGTGAAATGGCAACAGGCTGGGTATTTACAAATGATCACTGGCAATACCTTGACAAAAGTGGTGAGAGATTAGATGGTCTACGTAAGATTGATGGTTCTCTGTATCTCTTACTTGATGGAAATATGTGCACTGGATTAGTAGAACATGATGGTTCAAAAATACTGTTTGGTGATGATGGCAAATTAATTGGAGGATTATACTATCAATTTACTCGTGGTTACTACTTTGTAAATGAGAACTTTGAATATTTGACTGGTTGGCAATATTTTAATGGGAATTGGTATTATTTTGATTCTGAAGGATTGATGCAGACAGGATGGGTTACCTATGGTGAACACACTTTCTTCGTAACAGAAACTGGCGAAATGGCAACAGGTTGGATATTTACGAATAATCACTGGCAATACCTTAATACATTTGGGCATCAGTGCTTTGGTTGGCAGAGAATTTATAATCAATGGTATAACCTTGGTGAAGATGGAAACATGCAGACAGGTTGGGTCGACTATAAAGGCAGACAATACTATCTGGATGAAAATGGCGTGATGGCCGAGAATTGCAGACTTCTCTTTGGTGATACTTATTATTATTTCGACTACGAAGGAATCGCAAGAGCGGGCTGGGAATTGATTGATGGCGAATGGTATTACTTTGATCCAACAGCTGAGGTGCTAGGTGGTTGGTTAAATTATAAGAATAATCAATACTATATTTATTCTGATGGAAAAATGGCAACTGGCTGGACATTTGTTGATGGTAATTGGAAGTACTTTGGTGAAGATGGCATTCAAAGATTCGGTTGGCAACAGATTAATGGGCATTGGTACTATCTTGGGGAAGATGGTAACATGCAGACTGGTTGGATTACAATTGGTAATAAGAATTACTACTTCAATTCATCTGGTGAAATGGCAACAGGCTGGGTATTTACAAATGATCACTGGCAATACCTTGACAAAAGTGGTGAGAGATTAGATGGTCTACGTAAGATTGATGGTTCTCTGTATCTCTTACTTGATGGAAATATGTGCACTGGATTAGTAGAACATGATGGTTCAAAAATACTGTTTGGTGATGATGGCAAATTAATTGGAGGATTATACTATCAATTTACTCGTGGTTACTACTTTGTAAATGAGAACTTTGAATATTTGACTGGTTGGCAGTATTTTAATGGAAATTGGTATTTCTTCAATTCTGATGGTTTATTGTCATCAAATTAATGTATCACATACTTAAATTAATAAATATTGATAAGGGATGTACCGCATAACATCCTAGAATAAAATGTCCAACTTCTGGATTTAGAGGAAGGACATTTTATTTTAATATAGGTACTACAATAATTTCATATAGGGTAAATAGTCCCCTTACACCAAACTAGACATAAAATATCAACTTTATAATATTTTGCGCTAAGATATGAAAAAATGCAAAAAAAGAGATTGTATATCTCAAGCAAATCACGTGTTTTACTTAAAAAATACAATCTCTATATCAGTGGAGCTAAGGAGGATCGAACTCCTGACCCCCTGCTTGCAAAGCAGGTGCTCTCCCAGCTGAGCTATAACCCCATGTATATCAATTCGATGAGTTTACCGAAAATGGTGGGCCTGAATGGACTTGAACCAGCGACCTCACCCTTATCAGGGGTGCGCTCTAGCCACCTGAGCTACAGGCCCAACTTCATCGAATGCTTTAATATAATATCAACCACAGTACCTAGTGTCAACATGTTTTTTTCATTTTTTAAAAAAATTTGTTCTTCCCTTAAGTAAACATAGATAAATTTATGCTGGTAATTATGATATAATCCAGAATGATTCATCAAACAAATATGATGTGCAGAGAGGGAGACTTCAATGGTATTCAGTTCCGCTATATTCTTATTGGCTTTTTTGCCAATGGTATTTATCAGCAATTACTTTATAAAAAAGGAGTATTCTAATTATCTATTATTGATAGCTAGCCTTATATTTTATGCATGGGGAGAACCATATCTTGTATTGCTAATGGTTTTTTCTATTTTAGTGAATTGGTTTTTTGGGCTACTCATTAGTAAAACGTGCAATACTTCAAGAAAATTAATACTTGCTGGAGGCATAATTATAGACCTTTCTATTTTAGGCTATTTTAAATATGCTGGTTTTTTTGCGAAAATAATTAATTTTGTGGTAGGTAGTAATTTATTCACGATACCAAAAATATCACTTCCTATTGGAATTTCATTTTTCACTTTCCAAGCAATCTCATATATTGTTGATGTATATCGTAGAGATACTGAGGCATCAAATAACCCTGTGAATGTTGCTCTATATATTTCATTTTTTCCACAATTAATTGCTGGGCCAATTGTAAAGTATAGAGATATAAACAAACAAATTGAAGAAAGAACGATTCGATGGGATGAGGTTTCTGATGGTTTTAAAAGATTTATTTATGGTCTTGGCAAAAAGGTAATTATTTCAAACGTTTTAGGCACACTTGTAGATATGATATATGCGAATGAAATTGGTACAATTAATAGTGGGGTAGCATGGTTAGGTGCTTTTGCATATACATTCCAAATCTATTATGACTTCTCTGGATAATCTGATATGGCAATTGGATTAGGGAAAATGTTTGGATTTAACATCTTAGAAAATTTTAATTATCCATATCTTTCAAGTTCTATTACGGAATTTTGGAGAAGATGGCATATTTCTCTTGGGTCGTGGTTTAGAGAATACTTATATATTCCGTTAGGTGGCAACCGAAAAGGTATCATTAGAACATATCTGAACCTTGTAGCAGTCTTCTTTTTTACGGGTTTATGGCATGGTGCAGATTTGTCCTTTATAGTATGGGGCTTATATCATGGATTCTTTACCATCTTAGAAAGAGCTGGGTTCAAGAAAATTTTGGACAAATCGAAGATACTATCAACCATAGCAACTTTCTGTGTAGTTACGATTGGTTGGGTAATGTTTAGAGCAAATGATACTTTATCTGGACTTAGATATATTGCTAGAATGCTGATGCCGTGGCACTATCATGGAAATGGAATTGGGGCATTAAGCTATTTAGATAGCAAAACAGTCTTCATCTTTATTTGCGCAGTTTTTGGCATGGGCATCATGCAAAGTATCATACCAGAAGGTATAAAGAAAAAGTGGAGTGGATCAACAGTTGAAGCTTTATATTGTGTCTTCATATTGATTGTATGTTTAGGTTCTGTTGCGAGTGGAACTTATAACCCATTTATTTATTTTCAGTTTTAGGAGCAAAAAAATGAAAGAAAGAAAACTTGGTCGGATTATAATATTATGTGCATTTTTTGTTATAATCTGCTGTTCGAAAGGAATATGGTTCTTTTCTGAGAAATTTATTGATTCAACAAATTATGAAAATCGTAAATTGGCCTCAAAGCCTACTATAACACTGGACAATTATAGGTCGTTTTTTGATGAGTATACAGCATATTTTAATGATAATCTTCAATTCAGAAATACCTTAATCACAATGAATTCATTTATTGATTACTACTTCTTTAGAACTTCTTCCAATCCATCTGTCACAATAGGGAAAGATAGTTATCTTTTCTATACAAGAGCAGATGATGGTAATCCTCTTGCAAATTATCAAGGGAAGGACTTATATAGTGAAGAGGAATTGAAGGCACTTGCAAAGAACTGTGTTGCACAGAGAGATTATTTATCTAGTCATGGAAAAGAATTTGTAATCTATATCGCTCCTAATAAGGAGAGAGTATTTAGTGAATATATGCCTGATAAGTATGGAAAACCAGCCGAAAACTATCGTGCCTTACAAATTTATAACTATTTAAAAGAGAATACTGACATAAGAGTTATATATCCATATGCAGAATTAATGGCTGCAAAAACAAAAATTCAGGAGAATATTTGGTATAAAACAGATTCGCATTGGAATAACATTGGTGCGTATATTGGCGCAAAAGCATTATTTGATGAACTTGGGGTAGAGTTTCCTGATATTACTGATTCTAGTATTAGTATCGTTAGAGGGGAAAACACTTCCGGTGACTTAGCTTCAATGTTGGGCTTAACACAATATTTTAAGGATACCGATTACGAATATACTGTTAAGGGTTACAACGATCACAATGTACAGAATCTTGCATCAGATTTTAGTGGAGCACTTATTTATAAGGCTGTAGGTGCAGATTCAAGAAAACTCTATGTTATTAGAGATTCGTTTTCTACTGCTCTAGCTCCATATCTTGGTAGTCAATTTAACGAGAGTTACTTAAGACATAAAAGTACATATTCGTATGAAGATTTAGAATCACAAAATCCTGATATTGTAGTCTATGAGACAGTGGAGAGATACGCTGACGGTTTAATGAACTTTTCTATCAAGTAATACTGCAAGAGATTAAATCTAGTTTTTTGTGTAACGTTAATTTATGTATTAAATTGATTTATATAGTTTTTCCGAGTGAATTGCGATGAATAGTGGTCTATGGTAAAGTTAGCAAGGATATGCGGAGGTTTTGCATGGAAGGCTTTATTATCTGGTGGGCAGGGACTGTTGGAAAGTTCTTATCACCTAAATTATCAATCTTTTTAGTTAGTTTATTACCACTCATTGAAGAACGTGGTGGATTATTACTTGCCAAGATGCTACAAGTCCCTATGTGGGAGGCGGTATTCTGGTGTGTGGTTGGAAATATATTACCAATCCCATTTATCCTATTTGGCATTAAGAAATTAATTCATTGGTTATCTACTCATCATCTGTCGAAGATTGCGGAGTGGTTGGAAAAAAAAGCAATTAAGAATAAACCGAAAATCGATAAATACGGATTCTGGGGGTTAGCACTATTTGTAGGTATTCCATTACCTGGAACGGGTGCTTGGACTGGATGTTTGATCGCGGCTTTGTTTGAAATGGACTTAAAAAAAGCAACCCTATCAATTCTGATTGGAGTTGCAATGGCTGCAATTATTATGACATTAGTATCCTATGGATTATTAGGTGCAGTGTTTGGATAAGATCTCATTTGAGGTCTTTTTTTGTACTGATGAAATTATTCGGGTAAAGTTTCAAGTAGTTCGATGATACCTTGGAAGTCTTTGATTGTGGCAGATAAGAATGGAAGTTCATGTGCTTCTAAAGAATCACTAGCGATAGCTATGACTTTTGCGTTAGCTTTCTTTGCGGCTAGGACGCCGTTGATTGAATCTTCAAAGATTAGGACAGGATTGTCGATACGTAGGCGCTTCATTGCCTCTAAATACATTTCATATTTATTCTTATATGTACCATCATCATAGACAATTGTATCTGGATCAATCCATTGATCTAAGTGAAACTGAGATACATAGAAGTCTATGTTCTCTTTAATGGATGCTGAGGCAATTGTAAATGGAATATTATGGTGTTTGAGGTAGTGGAAGAATTCAATGACACCAGGAGCTAATGCTGCGTTAGGATCATTTTTTACATACATACGGTACAATGATTCTTTTTCGGCAGATAAATGCTCGCATTCTTCTATAGAAAGTGTGCTATTTGTCATACGTTGAATTAAATCGACATTGGCAAGACCCCAGTATTTTTGTACAAGTGTTTCTCTTGTCATGTGTTTCCCTATGACGTTCATTGCGATTGTATCCCAAGCCTGAATATGAATATCTGTGTCAAAGAATAGGGTGCCATTAAAGTCAAATATAATTCCGTTATAGCGCATGGTATCTCCTTTTTTGATTATTATACATTTTATTGATGCACATGACACTTGATTATGTTTTAATATATGAAAAAAGAGGGAGATAGTTATGCAATACAGTGCTCTAATCGTTGCGGCAGGTAGTGGAACAAGAATGAAGCTTGGATATAATAAGGTTTATGCAAAACTATCGGATGGTACAACTATTTTGGACAAGACGCTTTCTGTGTTTTTAAATGATAGTGATTGTGTGCAGATTGTTCTAGTAACAGATTGTGTAGAGCACTTTGAAAAAGAGCAGGGAAGAAAAGATGGTAGGATTGTATTTGCTAGTGGTGGAAAGACACGACAGGATAGTGTTTATAATGGACTGCGTGCAGTGTTAGCAGATGTTGTTTTAGTTCATGATGGTGCTAGACCTTTCTTGGATCAAGAATCACTAGAAAAGATTAAAAAGACAATGGAAACAGAGAAAGCAGCACTGCTATGTGTTCCATGCAAAGATACTATAAAGCATGTTCAGGATGGTTATGTTGTAGAGACGTATGAGCGAAGTACCTTACAGTGTGCACAAACACCCCAAGCATTTGATACGGAATTATTACTTACATGCATGCATAAAGCGAAGAAGGAGCACTTTATTGGTACTGATGATACTTCCTTAGTGGAGAGATATTCAGATGTAAAAGTGGCAGTAGTCGAAGGAAAGTACTCTAACTATAAAATCACAACGCCAGAAGATATGAGATGAAAATTGGATAAAATTTATCCAATTTTTTATATTTGTCAAAATAACAAAAGAAATATTTTGGATATGCATTGTATAACAAAACAATGTTATATAAAATATAAAGTGAAATTAATCACATGTATTATACATGCATAATTGATTGAGTGAGAACATAAAAGGGGAGGACAATATGTTATTTCACATTAGCGGGGATACGGCCATATATCAATGGGTCGCAATGTTAGGGGTACTTGCCAGTTTAATCTTGTTGAACGAGTTTTCTCGTCGTACAAAGTTTGGTGGTATCTTGATGTTTTTTGTTTTACCATTAATTTTAACAGTGTATTTTATCGCAATTTATGTATCAGCTAGAATGGGTGCAGAGTGGGCATTACACAATCAAACCTATCTATATATGAATGGTTGGTTCCATTACGCAAAGTTATATGCATCACTAACTGGATGTATTGGATTTATGATGATCAAATACAAATGGGGGATTGGAAAACAGCATTGGTTCCGTGCATTCCCATTTGCGATTGTCGCAATTAATATCTTGATTGCAGTAGCAAGTGACTTTGAATCAGCGATTAACGGATGGTATAAGTGGTGGCTATCTTCTGAAGGTGTTTGGTTATATGGTGGTTGGCACAATGTATTTAACGGTTTAGCTGGTTTAATCAATATTTTCTGTATGACAGGTTGGTGGGCTGTATATTCTTCTAAGGATGAGAAGGATATGATATGGCCAGATATGATTTGGGTATACATCTTAATTTATGATGTATGGAATTTCGCATATACATACAACTGCTTACCAACACACACTTGGTTCTGTGGGGTTGCGCTCTTACTTTCACCTACAATTCCAGCGTTGTTATGGAATAAAGGTGGATGGATTCAAAATAGAGCGAACACATTATGTATCTGGTGTATGTTTGCACAGGTGTTCCCATTATTCCAAGAAATATTAGCTGATGGCACAAAGGCGTTCCCGTGGGTTACGTTACCAGCGTTATACGCAGATGGAACTTTAAATGGTATCGTAGCAGGTGGAAGTGCGAACGCAAATCCAACAATGATGACAATTGTGAGTGGATTAGCACTTGTGGTAAACCTTATCGCAATCATCTACATTATTCGTACTTGTATGAAGACAAAGAAGAATCCATACAAGGGAGAAGTATTTACAGAATTTAAGTATTATAAAGACGCAGCTGCTCGTGCAGTAATCGACTGATGAATAATCGAAAGGGATAGAATCATAAAAGGTAGGTCCTAAGAAGGTGTGCTTCATTTTGGGGCTACCTTTTATTTTGGACAGGATACTTTAAAAGGCAAATCTCATCAGTACCAATATCAACTCATATCCAAAAGAAAAGCTGCACGGAAGATCATCCATACAGCTGCTCCATTTCTACAACGAAGAAATGGCTAAGAGACTTCATGATTTTGGAATTACCGAAATCGCTGCAGACGAAGTAATTCTAAAACCATATCTTCTAAAGTAAGAAGATAACTCAGAAGTTTCAAAATCAATCACACACCAAGGATCGGCATTTAACTTTCATCAGACAACGAAGTAGAATCAACTCTTACAAATTTTTTGAACAATAGATTCTGCCTACCTTTCATGCGCTCATTTTTTCTTTAGAAGTGAAATGTAAGTTTTGCTTAATCCTACTTGATTTTGACATGATATTTTAAATTGATTAAGACAACTAAAATGTTGGTAGGTAGATAATGAAAGTTAATAAAATCTTAAAAAAGTTTGTGTATGAATCTTATACGTTGTCACTTAAAATTGATATATGCAACAAAACATTTTTTGTTTGTGAATACATCCTTTGAATACGGAATAGTGCTAGATAAAATCAGTTAAAATAGTAATCAAATCCACGTTGCCAAGTAGCGTTGATGGTAGAGTATCACAATTCCTAGCAATGATTTCGTACAAAGTTAAACGCTGCAGAAATCATTGAAAGGAGAAAACTATGAATAGTAATCATCGTCTTATAAAGGGAATGCAGAGGTTGTTTACGTTTCTATTATCATTTGTGATTGTAATCGCCGGTTTTATTCCTGGAAAAGCTGTTGTTTGGGCTGAGAATACAACCGGTTTTCAATTTAATAAAGTAATTGTGAAAGATTCATCTACTGGTGTACAGGTCGCCGATTTATTAAATGGAGATATTCCAGAACTAAAAACAGGTGTAATTTACTCGCTGGATGTTGAATATGCAGTTCCATCGTCCTTGCAGTTTTCAAATACCTATTTTCATTTAAATCTTGGAAATGGAGCTTATATTACTACACTTCCTGGTTCCACATTTACAGAAGGACCTATTACTGCGACTGGATTCGAGGAGCTTGTAAAAACGCCAACCGGAACAGGCACTTCTCCATATGGATATCCAACCGCAGGGTCTGCACAGGCAAGAAATGGTGAATTAATCTATAAGACAAAGACTTCTTTGACTAATGTGGCTTCTGCTGGTGAAATTAGTTTTAGTATTGATAGTGCATATCTAAACCAAGATCCAAACCAAATTCTTACGAATTTAATTCAGGTGAGTTTAAGTACGGATGCAACTCCAACGGTGGATGTACGTTCTTTTAATGCAAAGTCTACAGAAGAATTTAGATATAATTTCTGGACGGATCAATCAACGGAGACGATTAATAAAGGTGATACTACAATTTCATTGATGGCCTCAATTACGGGTGGTAAATCATTGACAGAGGCAGGTAGTAAGACAACTGTTGAAATTGAGTATCCGAGTGATATTGAATTAGTTTCTCTTGAAGAGACACAACTCTATCATAGAAATGGAACTGTTGTATCTACAACAGAGAGTGGTGGTATTAAGACTACAAAACTAGAATGGGATGAGCCAGGTTCTTATTCTGGGACTCCTGTATTTAAGCCACATGTTAAGGTTCCTGCAAGTTCTACTCGTGCAAGTGGATCTACCTTTAATATTGTTTTAAGGAATTTTAAGAAGACTATTTGGGATGATACGCCAAATGTTGATCGTACATCTAGTAATGTTTCTACAATGATCGTTAAGATGATTGATGGAGTTGATCCAGAACAGGTAACATCGCATGCCTTAACAGATACAGCAGTTAACTGGGCTTATCAAAAATATGATACTTATAACGTACGTTTAGGTTCTATGTTGATTAAAAATGAACTGACAACTCCAACAAAACCAAAGACAATTGAAATGACAATTGATGAGACAGATACTGCTATCATCCGTGGGGTAACAATTCCGTATCATACTGATATGGTGTATGGAAATATCTATTGGACATCTGCTAGTGGTGCTAGCGGTGTAGCTAGTTCAAGTATCTTACAGAAGTCTAATGTTTCTGCGCTAATTACAAATACTGCACTAGGCTTAGATATCAATGATTCTATCAAGTCTATTAAGGTTGATTTGGGACCAATTCCGGCACAATATGATGGTGTTCGTCCACAACGTGACCTATTAGATACATGGAATCCAAATAATAAATTTATTAGTGATGGTGAATACTATGGTTGGTCTTATATTCCAAACGGCGTGTACGGTAGCTGGAAAGTAGGTACAAACGCAGACGTTAAGACAACTGTTAAATTTTATACAACAGGCATAACACCAACCGCAGGTGATACTTACCACTTAACGGGTAAGTCTAAGGCACCGGAAGTAAAAAATGGTGTTGGCACGATCAATAAGACACAAATTCTAGGTGGAAATTCCTTTACGGTATCAGGACGTATCGATGATGCCAACTGGGACTGGAATCCACTTCAAGAGCCTGAGATTTATGTGATTATGCCGGAAGGTTTTACATATTCAAATCTACAAGTTACTGAAGGAACGTTAAGTGCACCAACTTATGTAGGTGAGTTTGAAAAAGATGGTGATAAGATCAAGGTTTGGAAATATTCCATCGACATTGGTCAAGAGACAAGAGGTCAATACCAACCTAACTTTACTAGTAAGAATATGACGGTGAAGTTTGATGTTCATGCGGATAAGACCGTCAAGGTTGCGACTTACCATATCAATGATTTCTTAGGTATTACGACGAAGGACTTCGACGCGATTGGTGCAGTCATCAAACCTGAAAAATGGGACCGCAGTAACTGGAATACTGACAAATATACAACTGTATTTGGCACGTCGGTTAACTCTGGTAAAACGATGGTTTCCCTATCTGAAAGTACTGGTGTAAAAGTAAATCAAGCTGCAGAGGTAAACGCACATTCTTCCTTAATCGATAAGGATACAGGTGCTGAGCTTATCTATGATAATACTTCTGCGACAACAAAAGAAAACACCACAGTTGTACTAGGGAAAGGTGATACGACAACGATGCGTATCAAACTGAGAAATAATAGTGGACAGCCAATTAACTATGCAAATGTATTTATTCCGTTACTGAATGAGAATTTAGACTTTGGTCCTTCATTTATGCCAGAAGGCGCAACACAGTTACCGCTAAAACTAGAACGTGTGGAGGCGACACCTAACTTTGAAGTGAAATACATCAAGTTAAGACCAGGGAAAACTTATGCACTCAATCATGCTCCACAGCCAAGTGATTACGATATCGTTACAAATCCAGCAGATGCCAATATGGTAATGCTCGTAGCGAGAACAACTGTAAGTGATGGGGATGGCGGTAGAATTGAAGTTACATATAAGGCTGAAAATGACCTATCGATATCTTATAACAATAAGGTAGATGTTATTACGCCAGTGTTAGATTATGACATTAATGGTAACCGTGCGACATTAACACTTGAACCTGCTGCGATGACCTATCATGGTTCTTCAATCAAAGTCACAAAAGAATGGAAGAATTATGATGGAACATTATTAACTGCCCCAGTAAGTGAAGTAGAAGTAGAGTTATATCGTGATGGAACATTTGTAGAAAAGAAGAAGATTACAGCTGCCAACCACTGGAAAGTATCCTTCGATAACATCGATATAGTAAACCCAGCTACGGGTGCTAACTATCAATATACAGTCAAAGAAGTTGGAGTAGATAGTTCTAATAAGATTCAGATCGATAATGCTTGGTATAGTGCAACTGTAACAGGTGATGTAGACCAAGGATTTACAGTCACAAATAAAAAGTCTTTAAATGCTACACCGCTGGTTCCATCAATAATCACAAAGACGATAACAAAGGAATGGGTTAATCTTACACAGGCAGAAATTGATACATTATCTACAACAATTGCCCTATATAAGAATGGAAATAAAGTCCAAGAAGTAACTGTTGATAAAAACAATCACTTTACAGCAACATTCTCTAACTTACCAGTAACTGATACAATTACATCTACCGCAAATGTTTACACGGTAAAAGAACTTGATGGTGATGGTAATGCGGTAGAAGAGGGAAATTCAATCACAATTGATAGCAGAGACTTTATAGTCCACTATGATGGTACAAAGATTGTCAATACTTATGTACCAAAACCTGTATTGGTTGATCCTCCAGTCAAGAAGATTGTAGAAGGAAATCCAACGAACGCATCCACATTCCAATTTGAGATGAAGGCAATCAATCCAACAGATCCAATGCCAAATGGCAGTGTAAATGGTGTAAAACTAGCTACGGTAATTGGAAGTGGTGAAGTTGAATTCGGTACTTTTGAAATTACACAGGCAGGTACGTATCAGTATGTGATTCGTGAAATCAATGGTGGTATCGCAAATTATACCTATGATACAACTCTCTATACAATCACATTTGATGTAAGAGACATTGCTGGACAACTTGTGGCTGATACTCATGTCGAGAAGGCGGATGGTACAGTCGTAAATGAAGCAGTATTTACAAATGTCTACAAAGCACCAACATCAACACCAAAGACAGGAGATAGTTCACATTTACCAATTTACATTGGTGCGATTATCATCACTCTTGTAGGATTTGGTTTTGCATGCATAAAGAAAATTCAATCAAACAAGCAATAACAAAACTCAGTGGGTTGATAGGTAAAAACTATCAACCTTTTTTGTGGAAAAGAATGAACTTACGTGAATATTAGGGTAGAGGTGAGATGATGAAATGTCCGCGTTGTGGGAATGCTCGTAAATCGTACTTTTACAAAGGGAGTCATGGATATTATTGTAGAAAATGTATTGGGTTTGGAAGACTGCTATTAGAAGAGGAAGAGATGGCTGGAAAGCTTGAAGATATACACGCTGATTGTAGTGAATACACCATGCAGTATCCCTTAACAAAATTTCAAGAAGTAGTGTCGAAAGAGTGTCAGATGTACATACGTACACAGGATGTATTACTAGAATGTGTTTGTGGTGCGGGTAAAACAGAAATGGTGCTTGCTAGTATTGCGGATGCGCTAAACGAGAATCGAAAAGTTTGCTTTGCGATTGCGAGAAGACAAGTGGTATTAGAACTATCAGAAAGACTACAAATCTATTTCAAAAAAGCAAAGATTGTTGCGGTATGTGGTGGCCATACAGATGTACTTGATGGAGATTTAATCGTGTGCACTACCCACCAGTTATATCGCTACCAAGGCCAATTTTCATTACTGATATTAGATGAACCAGATGCTTTCCCATATCGTGGAGATGAGGTATTACATGGTATTGCACAACATGCGTGCATAGGTCATATCATCTACCTAACGGCGACACCAGATAGTTACCTGTTAAGTAAAGTGAAAGAAGGAACAATGCGTCATATCGTATTAAATAAAAGACCTCATGGACACGATTTACCAGTACCAAGACTTTTTATTTATCCATCGATAATATTGTTTTATGTATTGTTACGATGGATAAACGAACATGCATGTAATCCAAGAATTATCTTTGTGCCAACGATAAAAACAGCAAAGAGATTCGGATATATTCTTAGTACATTAATGAAGTGTTATGTATGCACAAGCGAAAGTGAAAATCGAGATACTATCATCCATGAGTTTAAACAAGAAACAAATGGCATCATGATTGCGACGACAGTACTTGAAAGAGGTGTCACAATTCCAAAAGCAGATATCTGTGTATGGCATGCGAATCACTCTGTATTTGATGAGGCTGGTTTAATTCAAATGGCTGGTAGAGCAGGAAGAAGCTTTACATCACCAGAAGGAGATGTCCTGTTTTTATGCAGTGAAAAGACAGAACTTGTACAATTTTGCAAAGAAAAGATTGAGCAGGCAAATCACGTATGTATTGTTTAATGTGTGGAATGGAAAAAGGGGATGGAGATTTCATTGATATCCTAGAGAATGATGATCCCCTATGTCATAGATGTCGCAGTAATTTAAATCGTGTCAAATTTCGTATGAAGTTTCATGGATACAAGCTATATGCAAGTTATGTTTATGATGATGCTTTTGCGAAGATATTAGTTCAATACAAGGAATGTTTTGATGAAGCTTTGAAAACAGTATTTCTCTATCCATTTCGTTGGTGGTTTATGATTCGATTTTTTGGATATACTGTCTGTTATTTGCCAAGTTCAAAAGAGAAAATCGCAAAACGTGGGTTTCACCATCTAGAAAAGATGTTTTCATCTATTCCTTTACAACAGGCAGATCTCTTTGAAAAAGTGAATGATTTTGATCAGAAAAATCGTAGTGTTGAAGAGCGAATGAAGATGGTTGATAATATTGCATTAAAGAAACATTGCGATGTGCCTAGGAAAGTTTTATTGGTGGATGATACGATTACAACAGGTGCTTCTTTGTTGGGGGCACTTCATTGTTTACAAGATTATGACTGTAAGATTGTAATCTATGTTGTCAGTGTGAATCATTTATGGCTAAAAAAGCCGAAAATATTCGGAAAATAAGGTGCTTTCTAGAGCGTTGGTGGTGCTTGTCTCATTGCCTTTTATATGCCGAAAATATATAATAAAATAGTTATTTAGTATAAAAAATATGGAGGCATTATGGCAAATTTTTTAAGTCGATTATTCAACGAAGACGCCCGTAAGTTAAAACAGATTCAAAAGAAGATCAAGCCAGTTTTGGATTTGGAAGAAGAATATAAAGTAAAGAGTGATGATGAACTCAAAGCGATGACACCTTATTTGAGAGAAAAACTCGCTGCAGGTGCTACATTAGACGATATCTTTGTGGAGGCGTTTGCGACA
Source organism: uncultured Solobacterium sp. (assembly GCF_963517755.1). Taxonomy (NCBI): domain Bacteria; kingdom Bacillati; phylum Bacillota; class Erysipelotrichia; order Erysipelotrichales; family Erysipelotrichaceae; genus Solobacterium; species uncultured Solobacterium sp. Next base: position 51,768 of record NZ_CAUQGG010000010.1, on the reverse strand, counting down.
GCACGTGAAGCCTGCCGAAGAGTAATCGGCGAATTCCCATATCCTGTTCAGCTCATGGGTGCTGCTGTTATGCAAGGTGGCGATATCGCCGAAATGAAGACAGGTGAAGGTAAGACTTTGACATCTGTTATGGCGGTATATCTAAATGCCTTAGAGGGTAAAGGTGTTCACGTTGTAACTGTAAACGAATACCTATCAGAACGTGACTCCGCATGGATGGGAGAAATTCACCGCTTCTTAGGCCTAACAGTTGGCTTAAACCTTCGCCAATTAACAAAGGCTCAAAAGCGTGCAGCGTATGCATGTGATATTACATATACAACAAACTCAGAACTTGGATTTGATTATCTACGTGACAACATGGTGACTCGCGTTGAAGACCGTGTACTTCGTGGCTTGAATGTTGCGATGGTCGATGAAGTTGACTCCATTTTGATTGATGAATCTCGTACTCCATTGATTATTTCCGGTGGTAAGAAAGATACAGCGAATCTTTATCTACAGGCTGACCGTTTCGTAAAGCGTTTGGTAAAAGATGAAGATTATGAATTGGATGTTAAGTCACGTACAGTTCAGTTAACGGAAAAAGGTACCGCAAAAGCAGAAGCTACTTTCCGTATTGAAAACTTATTCAATCTAGCGCATACGCAGTTATTGCATCACATTAATCAGGCTTTAAAAGCTAACTATGTGATGTTAAGAGATATTGAGTATGTCGTAGATGAAGAAAATGATGAAATTGTTATCGTCGATCCAAATACTGGTCGTTTGATGAAGGGTAGACAATGGTCTGATGGTTTACACCAGGCAGTGGAAGCTAAGGAAGGTATTTCTATCAAGCAAGAAACAACAACTCTTGCGACAATTACATATCAGAACTTCTTCCGTCTCTATAACAAACTTTGCGGTATGACTGGTACAGCGAAGACAGAGGAAGAAGAATTCCTAGAGATTTACAACATGTACGTATTTGAGATTCCAACAAATCGTCCAGTTGCACGTATTGACTACCCAGATGCGGTATATGGCACAAAGAAGGCAAAGTTCAATGCACTTGTGGATGAGGTTGTAGAACGTCATGCGGCAGGTCAACCTGTGCTTGTAGGTACAATCGCGGTTGAAACTTCTGAATTGATCTCTAAATACTTAAAGGAACGCCATATTCCACATGAAGTATTGAATGCTAAAAACAATGCTCGTGAAGCAGATATCATCGCTAAGGCCGGTCAGAAGGGTGCAGTTACCATTGCGACAAACATGGCTGGTCGTGGTACCGATATTAAGCTTGGCGAAGGTGTTCGTGAGTTAGGTGGTCTTTGTGTATTGGGTTCTGAAAGACATGAATCTAGACGTATCGATAACCAGTTGCGTGGACGTTCTGGTCGTCAAGGGGACCCAGGTATGTCACGTTTCTATGTATCTGTACAAGATGATCTTATGGTTCGTTTCGGTGCAGAACACATGGAAGCGCTATTCGCAAAACTTGGTGATACTGTTATTGAATCTAAGACAGTGACGCGTTCTATCTCTGGCGCACAACGCCGTGTTGAAGGTGTTAACTATGATGCTCGTAAGCAGTTATTACAATATGATGATGTTATGCGTCAACAGCGTGAAACAATGTATGATACAAGAAATTTCATTCTTGAAAATGAAGATGTTCACGCAGTCATTCATGATATGTTTAAGCGTGTTATTTCCGACATTGTTGCAGCACATTTCAACAGTGAAGCTAGGGATCAAGACTTAAATGAACTCATTGCGGCTTTAGATGGTATCGGGTTCAAGGGTGTTGTTCGTGTAGAAGATATTGAGGGACGTACTGAAAATGATGTTGTGGATATCTGTTTAGAACAGGCTTGGTCTGATTATGAACAGAAGATTGAAAAAGTAAAAGATAAGGTACTACCAATCGAGAAGGAAGTATCCTTACGTATGATTGACCGTGCTTGGTCTAACCACATCGATACGATGTCGAAGTTACGTGATGGTATTGGTTTACGTTCTTATGCGCAAAGTAATCCTCTACAGGCATATGTCACAGAAGGATTCAACTTATTCGAAGATATGATGCGTACAATTTCTCGTGAAATCGTAGCATTCTGCATGAATATCCGTGTTGTAGACGGACCTGAACAGGAGGCGTAATCATGGAATTGTATGAGATGAGACAAAGCGTTTCGCAGTGCCAAGCAAAATTGGAGTCGCTTGGCCACTCTCTTTGACTTGAAAGGAAAAGAGAAACGTTTAGCAGAAAACACTGCCTTAATGTCAGAAGCTGACTTCTGGAATGACCAGAAGAAAGCACAAAAAATTATTCGCGAAAGTAATCAATTAAAAGCTTTAATCGAAACACACCACTCCTTAACCGATTCCTTTGCGGAGTTAGGCGAAGGAATCAGTGAGTTATCATCTTCCTTTGATGAAGATATGAATGAACTCATCAGTGAAGAATATGTTGAGACAATGAAGAAGTTTGAAGAGTTTGAAATTCAAGTTCTATTGTCTGGGCCGTATGATGATCATAATGCCATTTTAGAAATTCACCCAGGTGCTGGTGGAACAGAAGCGATGGACTGGGCCGCAATGTTATATCGCATGTATATGCGTTGGGCTGAAAGAAAAGGCTTCAAGATTGAACTAATAGATTATCAAGAAGGTGAAGAAGCAGGTATGAAATCCTGTTCTGTTCTCATCCAAGGTCCGATGGCATATGGTTACTTGAAAGCAGAAAGTGGAGTACATCGTTTGGTTCGTATTTCACCATTCGACTCTAACGCAAGAAGACACACGTCCTTTGCATCGGTAGAAATCATGCCAGAATTTGAGGATGATCTTGAAATTGAAATTGATGATAAAGATTTAGATATTATCACAATGCGAGCTTCAGGTGCTGGTGGTCAGCACATCAATAAGACAGACTCTGCTGTACGTATGACACATATCCCTACTGGGATTACTGTGTTCTGCCAATCACAGCGTTCGCAGATTCAAAACCGTGAAGCATGCTTGAATATGTTGAAGTCAAAGTTACTACAACTCAAAATTCGTGAGAATGAAGAGCGTGCAGCTGCGGTAAGAGGTGAAGTGAAGGCAAATGAATGGGGTTCTCAAATTCGTTCTTATGTCTTTGCGCCATATACAATGGTAAAAGACTTACGTACCGGTCATGAAGCAGGCAATGTACAAGCTGTCATGGATGGCGAAATTGATGGCTTCATTGATAGTTATTTACGTAGTATGATTAAGGCAGATGAATAAAGAACTGCACTATCAAATCACAGATAAACAAAACGGTCTTACAGTAAAGGCCGTTTTATCGTCTTTGGGTTTTAGTCGTCATGAAATTTCACGCTTTAAATTCTCAGCATATCAGATGTATTTAAATGGAGAACCTGTGATGGTCAACCAAGTTGTACATACAACAGATGTTCTAATGATTGAAGAATTGAATCTAGAAACATATCCACTTCATCCAAGTGTCATGCGACCAGACATCTTGTATGAAGATGAAGATATTGTGATTGTGGATAAACCTGCAGGCATACCATCTCATCCGAGTCATCTTCATTTAACGGATGATATGGGAACAATTCTAAGAGATTATTACCAAGATGAGCACTTTGTGATTCGTCCAATTGGACGATTAGATAAAGATGTATCAGGTATTATGATTTATGCGAAAAATCAACTCTCTGCCGCAAGATTAACAGCACAAAGGAAAGATGGAATCCTTCAAAAGCACTACTACGCGATTGTTGAAGGACAACTAGAAGATAAAGCTACACTAATTTTTTCCTTGTTGAAGGAAGATGGACAACTGACACAATCCTTCAATCAAGGTGGAAAACAATGTATTACAGAATATGAAGTAATGAAAAGGTATCAAACAGAGTGCCTGATAAAAGTGCATTTACAAACGGGAAGAACACACCAGATACGTGCTGGTTTTGCGGGGATTGGTCATCCACTTTGTGGGGATACGTTGTATGGTGGCAGTACACAATGGATCAAACGACCAGCATTGCATTGTGCAAGAATTGAATTATTACAACCCTTTACCAAAGCGAAGATTATTCTAGAATCACCATTACCAGAAGATATGAAAAGAAAGTAGTTAGACTACTTTCCCTTGTTTGTAATATTGAATCATCTCAGTTGTAAGTGAAGCATTATCTAGACTGTTAATCTCTTCCTCACGGTCTGCCCACCGTGCAACACGTAACTCATTTTCATCCATCTGGATAGGAGAATCACCATGTGCTTTACACCAGAATCCAAAAAGTAATGTGGATGAGAAGGACCATGGTTGTGATTTATAGTATTGAATATCGGTTACATCTAGACCAGTTTCTTCTTTTACTTCACGCTTTACGGTTTCTTCGATTGTTTCACCAATTTCACAGAAACCGGCAACCAGTGCATAACTTTGGTAGTGACCATGCGCATACTTCGTTACGAGAATCTGACCTTTTTCATTGGTAATACCAACGATAACAGCAGGTGAAATCTTAGGATATACTATATTTGAGCAATGTGGACAACGCATCGCTCTTTCTTTTTGATCAAAGTTCATTGGATGGCCACACTTACCACAGTATTTGTTATCTTGAATCCAACGATACAGTTGCCAAGCTGTAATCGCCGCAAAACCTAACATTTGATTTTCAAAGGTACGCATCGCGCGGAAGGATACCTTAATATGATCAAGACTTGTTAAGTCAGTGAGAAAGAATTTTATATCATCGATAGAAAATAGATAATAACAACGACTTTCCTGGGAAATTTCATGATAGCGATAAAAGTGATGTTCGTCTTTCATTAAGACTTGGTCTTCTTCAAAAGAGAAGATAATATCATTCTCGGCAGGCGTAACATCTGTTTGAAACGAATTCTTATAAACGTGTGGGTAGATATCTTGTATCATCTTATGACCTCCTGGAAATAAGAAATGGTCCTTATCGGACCAACAATAATATTATAGAACAAAAAAATTTTAATTGTAAGACTATTAAATTTAAAAGCGGATGCTATAGTAAAGGTGCGAAGAGAAGTACCCTAGAAGAAAGGATAAGGAGGTACGAGCTCATGAAGGAAGTGTTACTCAATTACAGTTTACGCTCCAACATTTAACAAAGATCGTTAAATGAAATGTTTCTCAAGAAAAGTTGAGGACAGACCAATGGACAATTTAAAATAAAAATAGAATATAAATAATCATTTGTGAAAAACAAATTATTCTGAAATCCGTATTTCAGTAGCGAAGTATCGCAAAAAAGATAATGCAGTAAATCTATAGCATCAAGAAAGGTCTCGCAAAAACAAACCGTTGGATTGAAACAGCAGGGTTTAATCGAGACCTTTTGTTATGTCTATGTAGCAATGTACGTTTAAGGTTTATAATATTTATTTGCATTGCATTGTAATATGAATTATATATGAAAAATATAAATGAAAGGAGTGAAATTAATGGCAAATAAAGAAAATATGACACTGCGAATCGATCATGATATTAAAGTACAGGCAACGAAGTTATTCAAATCTTTAGGGCTTGATATGAGTACTGCTACTGGAATTTTCTATCGACAAGCATTACAACATCGTGGACTACCATTTGATGTGAGAATCGAAGAGCCAAATATAGAGACATATGCAGCGATGGAAGATGCCACAAAGAGAAGAGATTTAAATGGTCCTTTCGATAGCGTTGAAGAACTGATGGAGTCATTAGATAGTTAAATAGATTTATATAAATAAACTATCAGAAGAGGCTGTATTAAAAAATTGTAAGGAATACATGCATGAATGAGAAATGATATGCGTATTTATTTGTTTAAATATGTATTAAAAGCAGCACATAAAACCAGAATCGTTGAATATGCTGCTTTTAAAGGACTATGACTGTATAGAAACTTATGTCATTGATTCTTTACAGGTTTGTCTTATTTATGCGATTGAAATAAGAATCGAATGACATAGATGGAAGTGATACATGGCAGGACTACTGGAAGTGGAATGGCGAAGAAGATTGGGGTAATAAAGCCAAATACTACGACAGCTAGTATATGGTATGCAATGATTGCAATCTGTTTAAATTGGATCTGTTGATTTAGTTTTGCGGATGTCTGGATTGTAAAAACTAAATCACTTAAACGTTTACGCGTTAATATAATATCGTTATCTTCAGAATCTAAATTCTGGCTAATACCAAATTGAACATTCACATCAGCGGTAGATGAAGAAATAGAGCCATCGGCATTTGCGTACATACTGATAGAGTCATGCGAGCATGATTTTATCAGATTTTCTTTTTCATTCATGTCTACATTTGCATGAATGTTTTTAATATCACAATTTTTTTGAATATATTGAATTTCTTCATCATTTCCACGCGCAAATAAATGTACATCTGTTAGTTCTTTAAGTGAATGGATGGCTTGTAAACTATTTGGGACAATTGGCTTTTGCATAGCGATTAAACCGAGCACGTGGTCTTCACCAATTAGGATAAATACTTTCTTTCCTTGCCCTACAAGTTCATCAATCTTTTGTCTTGTAGTTGGGTTAATGATATCTGTATAAGATAAATCATGAACATTACATAACTGATAGGTATTTTGAATTGTATCGCTTTGATGTGTCTTTTGAAAATTTGTTAGAACACTTAGGTTTACAGAAGAAATCTTTTGTGATTTTAAGTAACGTGTAATCGCTCTAGAGTAACTGTCATGTCGTTTGTTGGATAGCGTATATGCAATATAGCGCATGATATTTAAGTCGGTTTCATCAAGTGGAATAAAATCCGTTACTTCAGGCTTTGAGGCAATCAAGATATCGTCTTGTTCGAGGAATAATGTTTCAACTTTACCGGCTGTTTCTAGTGCATCCACATTACGGAATAGCACATGATTTTTCGCTGCGTAGATTGCCTTTTCTAGTACTTCTTTTTCAGAGGAGATTGTTAATGCATTCATTGCAACGGAAGCTAGTACTGCAATTGAAACACTAATCGCGATAGAGAAAGATTTACCAATTAAAATCCAACCAAAGAATAAAATAACAGCCGCAATAATCGAATATAAGAATAAGTATTTAGAGAAGTTTTTAAATGGTGAATCAAACGATTTATCGTTCGCTGTTTCCTTAGCGAGTTTTGCGAATTGTAATAGGGTAGTCTTTTCACCAATCTTTTCTACTTTAATCTGAAGAGAGCCTTGCAAGCAACGTGTGCCTGCATATACGTAGGAACCTTCTGACTTTGTGATATTGGATTGTATACCAGTTAATGTAGATTCATCTACAGATGCGTAACCTTCTACAACAATGCCATCACAAGGAATATTTTCATTTGGTCGAATAATTAAAATCTGATTCTTTTTGAGTTGGCTTGTTTCTTCAATAAATTCACCAGTCTTATTAAAGACTGCTGTATTTTCTGGGATATATTGTTTAATGTTCAATGATGTTGTGGATGTTTGTTGCATGTATTTTAAATACTTTGTTTTATAGAGATCTGTACCAAGAATTGTAATCATTGAAATCATAAATGGGTACGCATTTACGGTATTTTGAATTGTTAGCAAGATACCGTATAAGAAAGAAATACTAATGGCAATACTACCGATGGTTGCAGAAGATGGATTCTTCTTTTGAATCTCCTCTTTTGCATGCATGAATATTATGCGTCCAACATACAAGGAATAAAATGAGAATAGTAATCCAATCCAAGGCGTTATATGTAATATCCATAGTATTGTTAGTAGAATGACTTCGAACACAAAGACAATTAAGATACGGTAATTTGGCTTGGTTGGATTTTTCTCATCTTGTTGAATGAAAAAATCTGAAGTTGGAATTTCACGTGTATATGCATGATATCCACAGGCTTTAATTTTTTCAATGATATTATCTGCAGTAATGATAGTTGGATTATATTCTACGGTCACATTGCGGTCGCTTAAAGTAACCGTTACAGTAACGATTCCTTTTGTGTTGATTAAGTATTGATAGATTGTATCAGCACTTGCATTTAAATACAGATTTGCGACCGAAAATGTTTGTTTCTTTGTTTCCATGGATATCCTCTGTTATATTTTACAAAATTATCATCAGAATAGGAATGTAAATTCTGTGATAGATAAAAGAAAACACATGGAATCCATGTGTTCATGATACAAATTATCTTCCGCGGAAACTGAAGACTACGATGATGGCGCTGACTACTAGTTGCACAATCGATCCTGGCAATACACCAAGTGTATCGTAAATGACAAGTAGAAGACGTGGTACTTTGAAACTGCCATTTAGATTTCCAGTTAGATATAGAGCTAGAAGTACAGCTGCGTATAGAAACCAAATTGTACCGAAAATGATACCAGCCCAATCTTTTCTCTTCTCCATAATTTTGTTCCTCCGTAAAGAATTATACCATTCTTATCGCATATAAAAACTAGTTTTGTATATATTAACAATACAAATGTTATTTCATATTTTGAATGAAAGGATTATTTTACAATTTTGGTTAGTATTATCTAACAAAAAAGCATGGAATTGATGCGGATTTGTTTTTGTTTGACAAATATTGAGTATAATTATAACGAGGTGATTAAATTATGATACAGGATAGAATCAAAAAGTTAAGAGCTTTGATGGCTGAGCGTAAGATTGATGTATATTATATTCCAAATGAAGATGACCATCTTTCTGACGAATATACAGCTGATTATTTCAAGTGTAAATCATACATGTCTGGTTTCAGTGGTGAAGCTGGATGTACAATTATCACAAAGGATTTCGCAGGTCTTTGGACGGATGGTAGATTCTTTACACAGGCTGAAAATGAACTTCAGGGAACTGGTGTTACACTAATGAGACTACGTCAAGAAGGTGTACCAAATCCAATTGACTTCTTGATTGCGAATACACCAAAGAACGGTGTGTTAGGTTTTGATGGTGCAGTGGTTTCTGCTAGAAATTACTTACATCTAACCCAAGCATTAAAAGAAAAGAATGCGAAGTTATATACAACAGAAGATCTTGTTGGCATGGTTTGGGGTAAGGAAAGACCTACAATGCCAACGGAAGAATTATATGTACTTCCTAAGAAGTATACAGGAGAAGAGGCTTCTGAGAGAGTTGCACGTACAAGAGAAGCGATGAAGGCTGCTAACTGTGATGTAATCTTATTGACAGCGTTAGAAGATCCATGTTGGTTGTTGAATATTCGTGGTAATGATATTGCATGTACACCAGTTAGTTATGCATTCGCTGCAATCACAAATAAGAAGCTCTACTATTATGTAGATTCCAAGAAGATTAATGCAAAGGTTGCAAAGTACTTCAAGGATAATAAGGTAACAGTACGTCCTTACAATGCGCTAATGAAGGACTTACAGAAATTAGAAGGAAAGAAAGTTTGGGCAGATTTGGGACATCTCAATTCCAATCTGTATAAAGCATTAGTAGGTAATGAAATCTATGATGCAATTTCACCAGTTGCTTACTTCCGTGCAATCAAGAATAAGACAGAAATTAAGAATACTCGTAACGCACACGTAAAGGATGCAGTTGCGATGGTGAAGTTTATCTATTGGGTAAAGAATACTGTTGGAAAAGGTAAGATGACAGAAGTGACTGCACAAGATCATTTATATGCATTACGCGCAGAGCAGAAGGATTACATCGAACCATCTTTTGAAACAATCTGTGCATATCAAGAGAATGCCGCAATGATGCACTATACCGCAACAGAAGAAAAACATGCGGCAGTGAAGGCAAGAGGTTTCTTACTTGTTGACTCTGGTGGAACGTACAAGGATGGTACAACAGATATCACAAGAACAATTGCGTTAGGTGGTTTAACTGCAGAAGAAAAGAAGTTATATACAAAGGTATTAAAGGGACATCTTGATTTACTGCATGCAAAGTTCTTGTATGGTACAACAGGTAATAACCTAGATATTCTTGCAAGAAATCCATTATGGAATGATTGCATTGATTATCAATGTGGTACAGGTCATGGTGTAGGTCATGTATTAGCGGTACATGAAGGTCCACATGGAATTCGTTGGGGCATGCCAGTAAATGGTAAGGCAGCTGTTCTCCAAGAGGGTATGGTTGTTACAGATGAACCAGGTGTATATCTACCACATAAGTTAGGTATCCGTATTGAAAATGAAATGATCGTTCAAAAGGAAGAAAAGAATTTCTATGGACAATTCTTATCCTTCGAAGACATTACATATGTACCATACGACCGTGATGCGATTGATACACAGTATCTCAGCGATGAAGAAATCGATTGGATCAATGCATATCACAAGATGATTTGGGAAAAGATTGGACCACTTCTCAGTGGTAAAGAAAAGAGCTTCTTAAAGAAGGCAACAGGAAAGATTACATGCGCATGAAATTTATCTCTTGGAATGTAAACGGCTTAAGAGCCGCGATGAAGAAGGGTTTTGCGGACTTCTTCCGTGAACAGGACGCAGATTTCTTTGCATTACAGGAAACGAAGATGCAGCCGGATCAACTTGAAGATGCGATGAAGTTCGAAGGTTATCATATGTATATGAACAGTGCAGAAAGAAAAGGATATTCTGGAACACTCATCTATACAAAACATGAACCACTCAGTGTAACTTATGAAATCGAAGGCGACGAAACCAAAGAGGGTAGAGTCATTACCCTTGAATATCCAGATTTCTATTTTGTATGTGCATATGTACCAAATTCCAAAGATGGATTATTACGTCTACCATATCGCATTGAATGGGAAGAGATGCTACGCAAGCATCTGATGGAATTAGATAAAAAGAAACCAGTTATTTATACAGGGGACTTAAATGTTGCACATGAAGAAATCGACTTGAAGAATCCAGCAACAAATCATAAGAACCCTGGTTTCTCAGACGAAGAACGTGCAGCGATGACGAAACTACTAGGTTCAGGTTTTAGCGATACATTTAGAGAGCTTTATCCGGATACACAAAAGTTTTCTTGGTGGAGTTATCGTATGAAAGCACGTGAAAGAAATGTTGGTTGGCGGATTGATTATTTCTTGGTAAGTCAGCGTCTACTAGCAAATGTACAAGATGCATTGATATTTGACGAGACCGAAGGGTCTGATCATTGTCCGGTTGGATTAAATATCAATCTGTAATAAAATAGTACATATTAGAATTACGGAGGTGGAATCATGGATGTAAAATCTATGGTATATGGATATAAGGAAGAACTTTTAAAAAGATTAGGAAAGCTTGTATCAATTAATAGTGTAGAAGGAACACCAGAACCAGATGCACCGTTTGGTAAAGGACCTAAGGTTGCTTTAGAAACGGCATTAGAAATGATGAAAGCAGATGGTTTTAATACAGTAAATTTAGATAACTATATAGGTTATGCGGAAATCGGTTCAGGGGAAAAACTGATTGGTATTATTGGACATTTAGACGTCGTTCCTGCCAATGTAAAAGATGGATGGAATACGGATCCATTTGAAATGGTAGAAAAAGATGGCATTCTATATGGACGTGGTGTAAGTGATGACAAGGGTGCGATGGTTGCCAGCATGATTGCATTAAAGGTAATCAAGGACATGAATGTTCCACTTACAAAGCGAATTCGTTTAATCTTCGGTACAAATGAAGAAACTGGATCGAAATGCTTGAAGCACTATGTTGAAAAAGAAGGTTCTGTAGATTATGGATTTACACCTGATGGTGACTTCCCAGGTGTGCATGGTGAAAAGGGCATGATTTCCATGCGTTACCTATCTAAACATACAACAATCAAGGATATCCAAGGTGGTAGTGCAAAGAATATCGTTTGTCGCAACTGTTATGTGGTTATCGATAAAAATAGTTTTTCTCGTAAGACACTAGAAGATTATTTCAATAACGAAAATCTTGAATTTAGCATTGAGAACGTTGGTGAAAATGATGTTAAGATTTCTGTTCAGGGAATCGCAGCACATGCAAGTTTACCTGAACTTGGAAAGAATGCATTATCCTATCTGATGGATGGTTTAAAACAGTCTGGTTTCCAGGATGGATTCGTTGACTTTTATTGCAAGCACTTTGGTCTAGCGACTGATGGTAGTGGCTTTGGTGCAAATTGTTCAGATGAATATGGAGCGTTAACACAAAACAATGGTGTCATCTCTATGCAGGATGGTGTCATTGAAGGTTCTGTCGATATCCGTTTCCCAGTTACTTTAACATCGCGTAAGGTGCTTAAGTTAATGGAGGGACATCTAGAAGATGAAAATGGTGTGATTGAAGTACTCCATACACATGAACCACTATTCTTCCCAATTGATTCTCCACTTGTAAGTGCATTATGTTCTGCATACCGTGAGGTAACTGGAGATAAGGATGCACAACCAATCACATTAGGTGGTGGAACATACGCAAAGGGAATTGATAATACAATCGCATTTGGGTGCGCATTCCAAGGCAAGGATTATCATATCCATGACGCAAATGAATATGTTGAGATTAATGAATTACTGCTACAAGCAGAAATCTATGTAGCCGCAATTCTAAAACTCTTAGCAATCTAATACATTAGACAGGAACTGGTAAAGCAGCCTGTCTTTTTCATTTATCTAATATTCTTTGAAGATTGGTGCGTGGTATAATAGTCACATGACAAAAGTAGCGATTTTATATGATTTTGATAAAACACTGTGTGGAAAAGACATGCAGGAATATAGCTTGATTCCTTCTCTAGGCTATGAAAACCCAAAAGATTTTTGGAAGGAAGTAACTTCTTTAGCGTATGAACATAATATGGATGCGATTAGTGCATATCTATATCTATTGCAAAAGAAGTTTGAGGAGATGGGTCAACCACTTACAAAACAACAATTTGAAGGAGTAGGAAAGGGTATTGTTTTGTATAATGGCGTAGATACTTGGTTTAAGCGAATAAATAAATATGGTAAGAAATTAGGGCTTGAAGTAGAACATTGCATTATCTCAAGTGGTATGAAGGAAATCATTGAGAATGTAACAGTTGCGGATGCGTTTAAACATATTTATGCATGTAGCTATTTCTACGATGAAAATGGATTTGCTAGATGGCCAGCGCAAATTGTAAACTACACAACAAAGACACAATATATCTTCCGCATCAATAAACAAGTCTTAGATGAAAATGACTCGGAAGACCTAAATACTTATATTGATCCAAAACTACGCCCCATCCCATTAACGAAAATGGTTTATGTTGCGGATGGTTTAACAGATGTACCGTGTATGCGTCTTGTAAAAGAGTATGGTGGTCGTTCGATTGCGGTCTATAATGAAAAATCCGCGAAGGCAAAAAAGATTGCGGAAAAACTCATTCGTGAAGAACGTGCAAACTACATGGTGAAAGCAGACTACAGTGAAGGCTCAGAAATGGAAACACTAATGAAGATGATACTCAATCACATGAGTGCAGATAGTGCATTAGAAGCTTTGGAAGGCAAAATCAAATAAAGAGGGATAGATTAATGACAAACGCAGAGAGATTTTTAAATGCCTATGCACAATGTGAAAAGAAGTTAGCAGAACTAGCAGAACAGCCAAAATATATTCCATTCTCACAACTTGTTGCGCGATGTGCAAATCGAAGTAGAGTCGTCGCAATCAACCAACAATCCCTACGGGAGTACAGTGAATTGCGTAACGCAATCGTACATATTCGTGGTAGCGAAAAAGAGATTATCGCAGAACCATGCGATAGTGTAACAGAGGATATTGAACGTATTGCAAAGTTATTAACGGAGCCACATGATATTTTAAAGTATGCAAGCATGCCTGTTAAAACAGTGCATATCGATGCAAGTATTCGTGATGCTTTTCAACTGATGCAAGAAATGGACACATCAAAGCTTCCAGTATATAAGGGACAAAATTTTGTGGGAATGATTACGTTAGATGAAATTGCAAAAGTTGCGATGCAAGGAAGAACAGATAATACAGTTGTATCAGATATTATCTCTTCTACCAAAAATTCTAGAGTTGTATTTACTTCGAAGAGTAATAATGTGGATGTTGTATTACGTTATTTCGATAAGGCAAGAGATGAAGGTATTACGCTACTAGCAATCCTAATCACCGAATCAGGAAAGCCTAGTGAAAAACCTATCGGAATTATCACAACAGCTGACTTACCAAATATCTTAAATATTTATGCATAAAAAATAATAGGGTGAATGCCCTATTATTTTAGTTCGAATTGTAGTGATGCTTGACCATCTTTGTAATGCAAGTGCAACATTGCACCATTGATCATTGTGATGCGTGGTACAGTATGACCGATATCCGCATCATAGATAACTGGTATATCTTGTAATGCATGTTTAATTGCATCTTCATAACTTAATCCAGTACTATTGGATTCAAAACAGGTTCTACCAATAATGATTGCTTTTGTTGTTTGAAACCAGCCTATATACTTCATCTGTAAAAGTGTACGGTAAAGTGTTTCACTATTCATTGCAAAGTTATCGAAATACCAAATAATACCATCATTACGATAACGTTCGATAAACTGTAATGTACCATCGTATGGTGTGCCAATTAAATCTTTCAATACATCAATACAACCACCGATACATCTACCTTCTACATCGATTGTATTTGAAGTGGACTTCCAGATACTATCTTTATCATAGATAATATCATCACTGAAGAATGGTGGCTGTTCCATGCGACGTGGATAGTTGTGTTGTACAACTAAATCACCTTTTAGAATCGCAAGATTTCCCTCTAAATAATCGGGAGTAGGGGTTGCGTAGTAATCACCTGCGTTTTCTCCATAGAGTGTTGCGATATCGTATTTTGTTGTAATTGGATATACAAGCCCAGTTGGATCAGAAGCACCCATAATCCACTTTGGATTTTCTTGAATGATAGATGGGTTTAAATGAGGAAGGATATCAAACAAGAAGTCACCTCCAGTTGCGGCCATCATCATATCTACATCTTGATCGAGTAAGAGTTCTTCAACTTCTTTTGCACGAATGATTGAAGTATTACTTGGTTCAGTTTCATTGCGTACAGATGCAGTTTCTTTTGTTTGATAACCATACGCATGCAGGTTATCGATTGAACGCTTATATTTCTGTATAAATTTTCCAACACCTGAACTTGGTGCACAAATGCCGATTGTATCGCCTTGTTTTATAAATTTAGGATATTTCATAGTTGATCTCCTTAAATCGTATTATACATAAAATAACCATTGGTGGGGAGCCGATGGTTAAGTAAATCTTATTATTATTTATAAATTGGGGGGGAATTTATGAATTTAAGAAATAATTTAATTACTGTACTGCATTCTAGCTACTCTTTAGTAACTCTGCTCTACGTCCTCCTTTCTGTTTACAGTTAATACTATAAAGTGAATATGTTAAGAAAATAAGAAGGCTATGTGAACTTTATCTGAACAAATGATGTGTTCAATCACATATTTCACTAGAATTAATAGATGGTATAATAACTCTATGAAAATAGAAAATAAAATCTGTAAAACAGGCATGGCTCTAATTCTAGCTGTTGGAGTTCTTGGCTGTACGGTAAAAAAAGATTCGGTATCTACACATACAGTAAATGATGGTAACTATACAGGAATTGGGACTGGTTACAATGGTTATGTAACAGTATCTGCATCTTTCCGTAATGGGCTGTTAACAAATGTAATTGTGACGGATGAACAGGAGACAGATGCAGTATCTGATGCGGCGTTAACTAAGATTCCTGAATATGTAATCGATGATCAATCTTTAAATGTTGATGTATCTACAGGTGCAACACAGACTTCAAAAGCAGTACTAGAAGCGATTGGAAATGCGATAACTGCTGCCAATGGAAATGTAGAGGAATGGCAGAAGGATTGTACTGGGAAAAATAAAGAGAAGGTTATTGAAGAAGAATCAGATGTAACAGTTGTTGGTGGTGGTGCTGCAGGTATCGCTACAGTGTTACGACTTCAGGAAAAAGGATATACGACAAGCTTGATTGAAAAGGATAGTGAGATTGGTGGTTCATTACGCTACTATGCCAATAGTGGACAAATTGTTGCAGGATCCACAAAGGCAAATCTAGAGGGTGTTGATACTGCAAGTACATTGGCAGAAGATATCACTGCTTATAGTAATCAAACAAATAGTCCAACTTTAAGTCAATTATTTGAAGATCAGATAGGTGAAACTGTAGATTGGCAATCAAAGATTCTAGGAATTACATTTGATAAAAAGATAGGATATGTACCTACGGATGGTTTATCCTTAAAATCTGTCATGATGTATGATGAATCGAGTGGTGAAATCGATGACTTACTACAGAAAGAAGTGAAGGTATCTGGTTCTAGTGTTTATACCAATGCAGGTATCATTGGCTTGCGTTATGATGAAAGTGGCAAGGTTATTGGTATAAGAGCGAAGAAGTCTAATGGTGATATTATTGAGACAACATCAAAGTATGTTGTTCTAGCAACAGGAACTTCTGCTGGAAATTTGAATTTGATTCCTGAGCGTGATCGTAATTCAAATTATCTAGGTCTTAAGACAAATACAGGAGATGCGTTAGCACTTGCAAGAGATGCTGAACATCCGTATCAGATAGAAGATGGTTCGGTGGTATATAACCATTTAGGCTATAGTGTACGTGATATTACATTGGATACATATCTTGCGACAAAGTCTGTTCTTGAAAAAGGTGTTGCGTTAGTCAATAACAATGGAGAGCGTTTCATCGATGAGACAGAACCTTATAATCAAATCTCTGAATCGATTCATAACCAGAATAATGCGACTTCTTATCTTGTAATGAATGAAGATGTCTATGAAGAATGGAAGAAGAAATTACTTACAACAGCCACTATCTCTAAGGCTGATGTAAAATATCTACAGTCAATGTATGGTATCGTTCCATTTAGTGGAGAAACATTAAGTGAGGCTGCGCTTTCAGCTGATTTAGATGCACAGAAGTTAGTACAAACAATCAACTACCATAACTTAGAAATTGAAGATTCTAGTACAAATATAATGGGGAAAATTGACCCAGATAAACCTACATGCATTATTCCCCTAAATAAATATCGCTATGAAACAACAGGCGGTTTAAAGGTAGATGATTACTTAAATATTCTAGATGGTAGTGGTGCCTCAACGTTAAATGTATTTGCGGCAGGTAGTATTGCAGGAAATGTATTTGGCGAAAAGATGCCAGGAGGAGCAGGACTTGCATGGGCATTTATGTCTGGAAAGTATGTCGCAGATGAAATTGTAAGTGCCTTACAAGAAAAATAAATGAAAGAGTATGTATGAACTTCAATTCATGCGTACTTTTTTTGATGGATTGGTTGTATCATTAATACGGTTTTACAATCCAAAAATAAATCTGTTATAGTATGGTACGCAAGGGGAAGTAAGATATGACAAATATGAATGAAAAAAAGATAGATTTAAAACAGAGCATAGACTTTATACGTATCCTCATATATGCGGCAATCGCAGGCCTAGGTGCAGGTGTTCTTGGTACATTATTTACATTTAGTGTAAATTACGTTACACAACTAAGAGTTAACCATCCATGGCTTATATATTTCTTGCCTATCGGTGGTATTGTTATTGTGCTGCTGTACAAACTGGCAAAATATAAGGATGCTGGAACAGATTTGGTAATTAATTCAATACATTCTGAGCCACATTTACCAGTTCGTATTGGACCACTAATCTTCATTTCTTCTGTTATTACACATTTATTTGGTGGATCTGCTGGACGTGAAGGGGCGGCGCTACAGATTGGTGGTAGCGTTGGTAGTTTTATATCAAAGACACTACGTTTAAAGGAAGAAGACAAAAAGACATTGATTATGGCTGGTATGTCTGGCTGTTTCTCGGCTCTATTTGGTACACCTTTAACAGCAGCTATCTTACCATTAGAAGTAGTACACGTAGGATATATGCAATATGCAGCATTACTTCCATGTGCTATCGCATCACTAGTTGGACATAGTGTAGCTATCGCAATGAACTTAGTAGAGCCAATGAATCATATTGGTACAGTTCCTAATTTGGACGCAATCACAACGATTGCGGTGATTGGTTTATCACTATTGGCTGGACTTGTCAGTCGTCTATTCGTCTTTAGTTTACATAAGACACATCATATTTTTGCGATGATTGAAAATGCATATGTTCGTGCAATAGTAGGTGCTTGTATCATTATCGTATTGACACTGTTGGTTGGTAATCAAGATTACAATGGTGTTGGTCCACAAATGATTGAACGTTCGCTAAGTGGAGATGTTCCAATCTATGCATTCTTACTAAAGATTCTCTTTACTGCAATAACATTATCTGCAGGATACAAAGGTGGTGAAATCATTCCTTCTTTGATTATTGGGGCAACTCTTGGTAGCGCATTTGGTACAATATTTGGACTGCCTGCGGGTCTATGGGCTGAGGTTGGTATGGTTGCGGTATTCTGTGGAGTTACAAACTGTCCAATCACTTCATTGTTAATTGGGTTTGAATTATTTAACTTTCAAGCAAGCTCATTTTTATTGATTGCGGTCGCAATTAGTTATATCGTTTCTGGTTATTCTGGTTTATATAAAGCGCAGATGATTATCTTCTCTAAGACGAGTCGCACTCGCATTGAACGCAATACAAACTAAAAGCATTTCAGTATAAAAATGAGTAAAAAATAGTAAAATAGAAGCGTAGAGGTGAATACTATGAAGAAAATTACTTATTTCCATCTAAATTCTTGTCCTTATTGCAAGAACGCAAACAAAGCAATTGAAGAATTAAGAGCAGAGAATCCAGAATATAAAAATATTGAAATTGATATGATTGAGGAAAATGAGCATCCTGAAATCATTGAAAAGTATGATTATCACGCAGTTCCATGTATGTGGATTGGCGATCAGAAAATCTATGAGGCGCATTTATTTGAGAAATATGACGAATGCAAGGAACAAGTGCGTAAAGTATTTGAGGCTGCTAAATAGTTTTTCTATGAGGGATCTATGAAAGATTCCTTTTTTAAGTAGATAAGGAGGTTGAATGTTATTACTAGATAAAACATTGTTAAAGATGACTAAAGGTCTTTGGGGTTGGATCCTTTCACTTGTTGTAATACGTGTTTGTTCACTTGTGATGATAACTAGCTTTGCGACACGTATTTCCTATTTCTTGGGAAATATGATGAATCCAACATTTACGCATGATGAAATACGAAATGTGGTGATTCAGATTCTTGTCGTATCTGTATTGATATTTGTATTTCAATTCATACAGGGAGAATTAGAGTATCGCGCTCAAGCAGCAGCGCGTTCATCAATACGTCAGAAGTTATTTACAAAAACAATGTCATTAGATGCAGGGTACATTGAAAAGATAGGCCCTAATTCCGCAATTACTTCGGCAGTTGATGGCGTAGAACAAATGCAGGTATATTACAGTGTTTATTTACCAAGTTTATTATTCAGCGTGATTGCGCCAATTTACTTGTTTACTAAAATTTATCCTAGTTCTTTCTTGATTGCATGCATACTGTTAATAGTATCCTTTGTTTTACTACCATTACATAATGTATTTCGTTATCGCATTGAAAAGCTAAGAAAGTCATATTGGGTTTCGCTAGAAGATATGACAGGCTATTACTTGGATAGTATTCGAGGTCTTTCCACATTGAAGTTGTTTGACCAATCTGATAAACATGCGGAAGTCTTAGGAGAAAAAGCAGAGTATCTCAATCACCAAATCAATGAATTTATGAAGGTAAACTTCACATCATTTTTAGTGACGGAAGGAATCATCTATATCACATTATTTGTATGTGTACTAATCGCAGTTAGCAGTTTATCAAATCAAACAATGGAACTTAGCACTGTGTTAATGATTTTGTTGTTAGGATATAGCTACTTTGGATCAATTCGCCAACTAATGTCCGCAACGCATGATGCACTTACAGCTGTTTCTGCCGCAAGCCGTGCTGAAGAAATACTTGCGGTAAAGACAACAGAAATCAAGCAAGAAAAACAACCGATACCATACCAAGATGGTATTGTACTAAAAGATGTATCTTTCTCTTACGAAGGTAGAAAAGAAGTATTACATCATGTAAATATTAAAATCGAAAAATCAAAGACAACTGCACTCGTTGGATTATCAGGTTGTGGTAAGAGTACGATTGCGTCAATGTTAATGAAGTTTATCTATCCTGCAAGTGGTGCTGTATATCTAAATGGAATAGATTATGCATGCATGAATCGTGAAGAGATTGGTAAATATATTGTAATGGTTCCGCAAACGGTAAATTTATTTAGTGATACAATTCGAAATAATCTTTTACTAGCCAATCCATCCGCAACCGATGAAAAGATTTGGCAAGTATTAGAGGAAGTGAGCCTTGATAAGCATCTTCAAAGAATGAAAGATGGTTTAGATACGATGGTGAGTGAATCTGGGTCTAATCTATCTGGTGGGCAAAAACAAATGATGGGTATCGCTAGAGCTCTATTAACAGATGCGGAATATATCATCTTTGATGAAGCTACTTCTGCAGTCGACCCTGAAAGTGAAAAGATTATTTGGCAGTGTATCGAAAAGTTATCTAAGAAACGTACACTTATTATTATTTCACATCGTTTGTCTGCGATTCGTAACGCCGATCAAATTATCGTACTTCAATCCGGTGTTGTAGAAGAGGTAGGTAATCATGAACAACTTATGAAGAATCATGGGCTGTATCGTACACTTGTGGAAGAACAGAATGAACTGGAGGTACAAGGATGAAAAAATATGCATATTCAATTCCAGTTCTAGCATCAAGATTAATCAAGAAAGCTAGGCCAATCGCGAAATATCTAACGATATCGACCTTAGCTAGTATCGTCGGTAATCTTTCGCATATGGGCGTGATGGGATTTGGCGCACTTTGGATTATGAAAGTTGCAGGTATTGTAACAACTAGTAGTGCAGGGTTTTATGCATGCATGATGTTATTGTGTGGCCTTTTAATCGCATTATGTCGATATCTAGAAGGTGTGTTTTCGCATCTAGGTGCGTATGGTATCCTTGCCAAGATGCGTGTTGATTTATTTACGTCTATCAATCGATTAGCACCTGCATATTTGATTGATCAAAAAATAGGTGATGTGATAAATATTGCGGTAGGTGATATTGAGACGTTGGAATACTTTTTTGCGCATACGATTGGTCCAATGTTTACAGTAATATTACTACCAGTAACGACTGTTATTATCGCATTACAATTTAACCCTTTCTATGCGTATGTATTGATTCCTGTATACTTAATTATCAGTATTATCATTCCTCTTGTTGGACTGTATCTTGGAAGAGGGATTGGGAAAGAATATCGCAAAGATCTAGGAAAGTTAAAGGCAGTCATTCTTGAAAATATATACGCAATCAAGGATATACAAATCTATCATGCAAGTGATGAAAAGATTACACAGGTCATGAAGTATAATGATCAAGTTAATAAGGACATGCATGCAATGACGATGCATAAACAAGCATTATCTTCTGCACCAAACTTCTTTGTCTATCTTGGTAGAGTGATGATATTGGTTGTGGCTGCGTATTTACTTTCTAATGGAATAGGTGATCCGGTTGGTACGATTGTCATTTCATTTATCGCAACTGCTTCTTTCTCTTCAACGTTCTCACTGACATTTGTGGTAATTCACTTACTTGAGGCATTTGCGGCGGCTGAACGAATCTTCTTGATAGAAGATGCCAACCCACTTACTACAGATCCCAAGGAATCTATTCGGATTGACCACGTTGAATGCATTAATTTTGAAGATGTTTCATTTATATATCCGAAAACAAATCGTGAGATTTTAAAGCATTTCAATCTATCAATACAAAATCAGGAACATATCGGTATCGTTGGTGAAAGTGGTTCTGGTAAATCTACAATTTTGAGATTGTTATTAAGATACTATCCAATACAAACCGGGAAGATACAGATCAACGGAATTTCCCTAGATCAATTTTCATTTGAGGAACTTCATCGTCATATTGCAGTGCTAGAACAAGATACATATCTTTTCAATGATGCAATTGCACAGAATATCGCAATTGCTAAGCCTGAAGCTACGATGGATGAGATTCGTCTAGCCGCAAAAAGAGCAGGCATTGATGATTTTATTATGAGTTTAGCAGACGGATATGATACGCATATGGGACAGATGAGTTCACGTGTATCAGGTGGTGAGCGTCAAAGAATTGGTTTAGCACGTATTATGTTAAAACAACCAGATGTGATTATCTTGGATGAACCTACAAGTGCACTAGATGTATTGCATGAAAAAGAACTTCTCCACACGTTAGAGAAGGAATTTAAAGATAAGATGATTCTGACGATTTCACATCGGTTATCAACATTGACATATTGCGATCGTATCATTCAAGTAAAAGATGGAAGTGGTAATGTAAAAGGTTGATTGGCATGCAATCAACCTTTTATAAAGTTCTGTAGATGTAGAATGATTCTACCGAATATATTCTTTTCTTGTGGAAGTGTAATACTAATTGTTTTTGTATAGATGGTTTTATTATCAGCAGTAAATGTAATTGTTGCTTGAATATTTTGGTCATAAAGTTCTGCTGAGAACTTTTTTGGAAGATCAACTTCATATGTACATTCTACATCCGCTGGTAAATCAAGCGTAATATCTTTATCTATCTTCACGTCGATATTCGCTGTATGCATGAATGATTTATATTCAATCGTACTAACAACATCATTCTTTTTCAGAATTGTTTTCTTATGCCAAGAAGCTAAGCTAGTTAAGGCAGTCTGTGCATCGCTGAGGTTGGAGTATTGTTCAACGTTGGTGCTTGCTCCAGCTGTTACCGCAATGATATTCATATCATTAACAGTTGCCCAATACGCGATACATCTGCCAGCCTGCAGTGTATATCCGGTTTTACCACCGGAGAGATTTGCTAGGTTATAGCCGTATGTATCTGCGTATGCCCAAATTGTGCTAGCAAGTGGAATGCCAAATGGATAATAGGTTGTGGCTTGTGTTGTGTGTTCTTTTGTAGAGAAGATTTCTTTAAATGTTGGATTTTGTAATGCATAACGCAATAACTTTGAAATATCCTCGACTGTTGAATATTGTCCCTCACGGTCAAGACCATGGGCACTCTTGAAAACGGTATGATCCATCCCTAGTTGAGTGGCTTTGTCATTCATCATTTGATAGAAGTTTTCAAAGCTACCACCAATCTGTATTGCAAGTGCATTTGCGGCATCTGCAGCGGATGGTATCGCTGCAGCGTAACATAGGTCTAGTACTGTTGCTGTATCACCATTTACATATCCTGCAACACTTGCTTGTTCCTCATACAGGCCATCAATCATCTCATTAGTAATCGTTACTGTTTGATTCAGTGAAGAACTATTTTCGATTGCTAGAAGTACCGTCATCATCTTTGTGAGTGATGCGATACTGATTTGTTCATCCTGTTTCTTTGCGGATAATACTTGACCTGTATCTGCATCTAGAAAGATGTAGTTTGTACTATATAGATTTTTGCCTAAATCAAAAGCGTCATCTGTTGCGGTAACTGGTAATAGTGTTGTTAGCGCAATCACGAGTGTACATGTGATTGCAAATAAGATTGTTCGTAATTTCTTCATGAGTCTATTATATATTAGAGTATGGAAAGTTTCCCATTAAGTTTTTAAGTATGATATAACCTATATAGAAAAGAAGAGGTTTTTTATGGAGAAAATCGCTAGTTTTACAGTGAATCACCTGGTTTTAGAACCGGGAATATATGTATCTCGTCAAGATTATTTCAATGATGTGACAATTACGACGTTTGATTTAAGAATGACAACACCAAATAGAGAACCAGTGATGAATACCGCAGAAATGCATACAATTGAACATCTAGGTGCTACATATTTACGCAATCATTTGATGTGGAAAGATCGCATTGTTTATTTTGGCCCGATGGGTTGTCGTACAGGATTCTATTTACTTTGCGAAGGAGATTTGACTTCTCGGGATATTGTTCCGTTAGTGAAAGGACTCTTTGAATTTATACGTGACTTTGAGGGAACTATCCCTGGTGCAGAAGCACGAGATTGTGGTAATTATTTAGATCAAAATCTACCGATGGCAAAATATCTTGCAAGTCGTTACTTAGAAAATACAGTAAAGGAGATTGACGAGGCACACCTCGTGTACGCAGAATGATGAGAGTAGGAATTATTGGTGCGATGGATGTTGAAGTAACATCGATCAAAGAGCGCATGACAATCGAAAAGATTGAACAGGTTGGAGATAATACATATTGTTTGGGAAAAATCGGTGATACGGAAGTTGTTGTCGCAAGATGTGGGATTGGTAAAGTAAATGCCGCAATCTGTGCTACAACCATGTGTGTAAAATATGAAGTAACACATATTTTGAATACAGGTATTGCAGGTTCTTTAGATAATCAAATTAATATCGGTGATATCGTTGTATCTACAGATGCAGTATATCATGACTTTAGAATTGAACCATTTGGCTATCCTGCTGGAATGGTACCGGGTAGAAAGAGTATATCCTTTCAGGCAGATGAAAGTCTACGTAAATTGGTCGTGGATAGTATTCAAAAGGTCGCACCTGAAATTCAGGTCTTTGAAGGACGGGTTGCGAGTGGGGATATCTTTGTAGGACAAAAAGAAAAGAAAGATTGGATTATTCAAAACTTTGGCGCGAAATGTTGTGAGATGGAAGGCTGTGCAATTGCACATGTTGCGACAGACTTTGCGGTTCCGTTTGTGATTGTACGTGCAATTTCTGATAAAGCAGATGAAGAAAGTACTGTATCTTACGAAGACTTTGAAGCACAGGCAGCGGAACATTGTGCAAATTTAGTCTTCCAAGTATTACAGAGTTTATAAGCGGGAAATTTCCGCTTTTTTTAAAGAGTGATGAGAAGTTATGTGTATAATACAAGTATGTATAACCAACAGGCATTTTTAAAATATATACCAGTGGGATTATTTCTTTTTGTGTTTGCATATCTTGTGATATGCATGACAAAAATGATATACCATAAGTCTTTTCGTCGGTATCGTAAGCGTGCTTTTTCATCACTACTTTTATTAGTGCTATCGGCAGTGATGATATGGGAAGCATTCTTTTCTACGATTCCGGTGAATCGGGATGCGTTTTTTTCATTGTCGGATATTCCTGTATATACATCATCACCATACGTTGAAGTTAATCATAATATTCCATTCTTTACAGAAGAAGAATTAAAGAGTGATGAATATGAGTCGTACAGCGAATTAGATTATCTTGGCCGTTGTGGACCAGCGATGGCGATGATAGGCATTGATATGATGCCGACACAGAAGCGTGGCTCTATCTCAATGGTGAAACCGACTGGTTGGCATTTAGCTAAGTATGATTTTATTGATGGAAAATATTTATATAATCGTTGTCACTTGATTGCATACGAATTAAGTGGAGAAAATGCAAATGTACAGAATCTAATTACGGGGACACGTTATATGAACGTGGTGGGAATGCAGCCGTTTGAGGATAAAACTGCGTGGTATATATTACGTACAGGAAATCATGTACTATATCGATGTACACCAATCTTTGAAGGAGATAATCTTTTGGCAACAGGGGTACTGTTGGAAGCACGTTCAATCGAAGATCATGGAGAGGGAATCTGTTTCAATGTATTCTGTTATAACGTTCAGCCTAATATCAAGATTGATTATCATACAGGGGACCATCAGTTAGTGGTACAAGACTAATTTGTGTAAAAATAACAAATCGATACCAAAAAGATTCAGAATTATGTATAATACATGTGACTAAAGGAGATAAAGAACATGAAATTAGTTAAGAGTTTTTTAGCAGCAGCTACTATCCTAACATTAGCAGGTTGCGGATCAAAGGCTATTTACAAAGCTGGTACATATGAAGCAACAGCTGAAGGACGTAATGGTGACGTTACAGTTGCAGTTACAGTTTCAGATTCAAAGATTGAAAAGGTAGAAGTTAAGGACCACAAGGAAACAGCTGGTATCGCTGATGGTGCTTTAGAAGAAGTTCCAGCAGCTATCGTTAAGCAGAATAAGGCTGATGTAGACACTGTTTCTGGTGCTACACTTACTTCAAACGCAATCATTACAGCAACTAAGGATGCTTTAAAGAAGGCAGCTAAGTAAGCGAAAAGAGGGCATTTTGCCTTCTTTTTTTGTAAAAATAAACAAATTCATATCAAAAATGCGAAAAACATGCATAAATAAGCACTTTTTTAAGATTCACTAGTTGAAAATACATAAAAATCAATTAAAATTAAGTTATCAAAATAAAAGGAGGCCATAAACATGGCAACAGTAAAAGTCGTTACAAAAAAGACATTAGCAGATGATTTAGCAGAAAAATACGGTTTAACAAAGAAGGCTGCTGGAGAAGCAGTTAATTACGTATTTGATGAAATCGCTACAACAATTAAAAAGGGTGGCGAAGTTTCATTAAATGGCTTTGGTAAGTTTACAGTAGTTAAGAAGAAGGCTCGTACTGGTTTAAACCCAGCTACAGGCGAAAAGATTAAGATCAAGGCTACTAAGGCTCCAAAGTTCAAGGCTAGTAAGACTTTAAAGGACTTAGTTAAGTAATTTTATGAGCGGTATATCCGCTCTTTTTTTATGCATGAAGGTATAAAAAAACCTGTGTTGTTATGACACAGGTTTTAATGATTAGGCAATGTATACACGCTTGATAATTACTGGGGTTGTTGGCTTATCACGGAAGTCTGTTGGTGTATTTGCAATCTCATCAACTACTTCTAAACCTTCTACAACATGTCCAAATGCAGCGTAGTTTCCATCTAGATGTGGAGCGTATGCATGCATGATGAAGAACTGTGAACTTGCGGAGTTAGGATCCATTGCACGAGCCATAGAAATAACACCACGAGTGTGCTTGATAGGATTGTTAAATCCGTTTGAAGCGAATTCACCAACGATGTTTTCCTTGGAACCACCTGTTCCATTTCCAACTGGGTCACCACCTTGGATCATAAATCCAGGGATGATACGGTGGAATGATAATCCATCGTAGAAGCCTTCACTAACAAGTTTGTTGAAGTTAGCAACTGTCTTTGGAGCAGCTGTTTCATCAAGTTCTAACTTGATAACTTTGCCGTTATTCATTTCGATTACAATCATGTAGGCCTCCTATTTTAAATGCCAGATATCGCGGTTGTAGTCTAAGATTGTACGATCACTTGAGAAGAATCCACTCTTAGCAATATTTACTAATGACTTCTTCTTCCATGCGAGACGATCTTCGTAATCAGCTAATACGTGGTCCTTTACTCTGCAGTATTCTTCAAGGTCAAGTAATGTCATAAACCAGTCCTTGTTGATTAAGTTATCACGTAAGTCAGATAACATTTGCTTATCGCCTAACTTAATAAGTTCTGGACTTGTGATGAAGTCTACACATGCATGAATGAGTTGGCTGTTGTTGTAGTAATCAGCTGCGTGGTAACCACTTGTTTCGTAGAGTTTGATTACATCGTCGGATGAACGTCCGAATGTATAGATGTTATCCTTACCAACGAGTTCACCGATTTCAACGTTAGCTCCGTCATTTGTACCTAATGTGATAGCACCATTTAACATGAACTTCATATTACCTGTACCAGAAGCTTCCTTAGAAGCTAGGGAAATCTGCTCTGAGATATCACATGCAGGAATAACTGTCTCTGCCTTTGTTACGTTGTAGTTTTGTAACATAACAACCTTGAGGTATGGACTTACTTCTGGGTCATTCTTAATTAAGTCTTGTAAGCAAATAATCAAGTGAATGATATTCTTTGCCATGATGTATGCAGGTGCTGCTTTTGCACCAAAGATTACGGTAATAGGACGAGCTGGCTTTTGACCTGCCTTAATCTGTAGGTACTTATAGATTACCCACAATGCGTTCATCTGTTGACGCTTGTACTCATGTAGACGTTTTACTTGGATATCGAAGATAGAACTTGGATTGATTTCAATTCCTTCTTCCTTCTTAATCATATCCGCAAGACGTACTTTGTTTGTATACTTGATATCATCTAACTTCTGTAGTACTGCTGTATCGTTGATATACTTCAATAAGTCTTCTAACTTACTAGCATCTTTACGCCATGCATCACCGATTAATGTATCGATGTAATTTGCAAGTTCTGGGTTGCAATGCATGATCCATCTACGGAATGTGATACCGTTTGTCTTGTTGTTAAACTTAGAGTTGTAAATGTTATAGAATGGCTTTAATTCTTGGTGCTTTAGAATTTCTGTATGAAGTGCTGCTACACCATTGATGGAATTACTGAAATGCATGTCCATTCTTGCCATGTGTACGCGGTGATCATCATCGATGATTGTTAATTCTTTATCACCCTTAAAGGCAATATTTACGGCATAATCTAATCCACCAATAATAGGAACGAGCTGTGGTACAACTTCCTGTAGATAATCTAGAGGCCACTTTTCTAGCGCCTCCGCCAGGATTGTATGGTTTGTGTATGCACATGTATTAGCGACAATGTCTGCTGCTCTACGGAATGTGATACCTTCATTCATCAATAAACGAATTAATTCAGGAATTACCATAGAAGGGTGAGTATCATTGATCTGGATAGAAACATGCTTATCTAAATCGTTGAGGCTGTGTCCCTTTTCTTTTTCTTCCTTGATAATCAATTGAGCAGCGTTACTTACCATAAAGTACTGTTGGTAAATACGTAATAACTGACCATCCTTATCACTATCGTCTGGGTAGAGGAATAGTGTTAAGTTCTTATCAATATTCTTCTTATCGAACTTTGTGCCATTGTGAACGATAGATTCATCAACAGTATCTAAGTCAAATAAGTGCAATGTATTCTTGTTTGTCTTATATCCGATAATATCTAAGTCATACATATGTGAGTAGTATGTCTTACCAGCAAGTTCAACTGGGAAGGATACATCAGTATCATGTAATACTGTAGAACCATTCAACCATTCATCAGGAATTTCATGTTGCTTTCTATCCTTAAATTCTTGACGGAATAAACCAAGGTGATAATTTAGACCAACACCATCACCCTGTAAGTTTAAAGTAGCGATGGAATCTAAGAAGCAGGCAGCTAAACGACCTAGACCGCCGTTACCAAGTGAAGGTTCCTTTTCGAAACTTTCAACTGTGCGAATGGACTTACCGTTTTTAGATAATAATTTTGCTAATTCATCATATAGACCTAAGTTGATTAAGTTCTTACCTAACTGTTTACCGATGAGGAATTCTGCACTGATGTAGTACAACTTCTTTTCACCTGTAATCTTCTTAACATGATCTTGTTCTTCCTTTACGATAGCGACAATCGCATCATAAAGTTCTCTGTCAGTGGCATTTTTAATCTGCTTTTTCAAGCTTGACTCAAGTTTTTTCTCTAATGTCATGAGTATCTCCTTTATCAAAATAATTAAAACCATAGACAACTATACCATAAATGAGAAAAAAGTGAATTCTATTCACTTGACATGGAAAAATATTACTTCATGGGTTAATATTTAAACTGAAAGCGGAGTTAAATGAATAGTAATATGAGAAAAGCAGGAATTTTAATGCCAGTCGCATCTCTGCCTGGCCGCCACGGATGTGGTACTTTTGGAAAAGAAGCATATGATTTTGTAAAGATGATGCATCAGTCGGGCCTAGGCATTTGGCAGTTGTTGCCATTAAACCCTTTAGGATATGGAAATTCACCTTATCAGCCATATTCATCTTATGCGGTTGATGAGTTGTATATATCATTAGATGTTTTAGCACAACAAGGGTTATTAGAGAAAGTGCCTTCTTATCATCGTAATGATGATGAGATTCAGTATGAAGTAGTTCGTACGTTCCATGATAAGTACTTGCGACTAGCCTATCAGAAATTTGAAAAGGATGAGGCATACGAATCCTTTATCAAGCAGCCTTGGGTAAAAGAGTATGCAATCTTTAAGACTTTTAAAGTTGCGAACAATTTACGACCTTGGAATGAATGGGAGAAGGAACAGAAAGATTATCCAATCAACCAGAAATTAGATTTATCAAAGTATGAAGATGAAATTGCATACCAGATGTTCTTACAGTTTGTATTACATCAACAGTGGCATGCACTTAAGAAATATGCAAATAGTTTAGGAATTCAGATGGTGGGTGATATCCCATTCTATGTAGGATTAGATTCTGCGGATGTTTGGGCACACCGTGAAAACTTCTTGTTAGATCAAGATGGTAGACCAACATTTATCGCTGGTGTTCCACCTGATTACTTTTCAGCGACAGGACAAAGATGGGGCAATCCTATCTATGACTGGAAGTTTATGAAGAAAGATAAATTTACATTCTGGAT
The DNA here is from genome assembly GCF_963517755.1 of uncultured Solobacterium sp. NCBI lineage: Bacteria > Bacillati > Bacillota > Erysipelotrichia > Erysipelotrichales > Erysipelotrichaceae > Solobacterium > uncultured Solobacterium sp. The sequence goes on along the minus strand of NZ_CAUQGG010000010.1, from coordinate 21,323 downwards.
TGAACGTTTATCATACATGGGAAAGATGTTCGACGTTGTTAGAGTCGATCACTTCCGTGCCTTTGATACATACTGGAAGATTCCGGCAGATTGTCCAACTGCGATTGAAGGCGAGTGGATTGAAGCACCTGGATATGAATTGTTTGATACATTATTTAAGCAATATCCAAACCTCACTATCGTTGCGGAAGATTTAGGAGATTTACGTCCAGAAGTATTGGAATTAAGAGATTACTACAAGTTTAGGGGTATGCGTATTGTTCAATTCACATTTGACCCTGAGGGCATGGAAGAAGATAAAACTCATCTATTGGTATATACTGGGACTCATGACAACGATACGACATATTCCTGGTATTGCAAACAACCTGCTTCTTTAAGAAGAAAGATGCGTCAGTACCTATGGAAACACGGATATCGCAAGCATAGCTTTGTCGATGATGTGATTGACTATTCGTTGGATAGTAATGCGGACATGGTAATTATTCCGATGTCAGACTGGATCCATGCTGGTAGCCAAGCACGCTTAAACATGCCTGGTAGCGTAGGTGCACCAAACTGGATGTGGCGGATGAAAGATTTACGCGCATTTGCGAAACGTATCAAACAAATGAGGTCAGACTTAGTGCGAGCTGATCGTATCAATCACGACTAAGAAGGTTAACAAAAATGGATATTATCTTAAATATTATTAAATCTGTAATTTTTGGAATTGTACAAGGTGTAACAGAGTTTCTGCCTATCAGTTCAACAGGTCATTTAATTTTATTACAGACGTTTATGCCTTTGAATGTCTTTGCCGATCCTGCAAAAAATAAAGCCTTCTGGGATGTATACAAGGTCGTGATTCAGTTCGGCAGTATTTTGTCTGTACTGTTGTTGTATTGGAAGCGTTTATGCCCACTCGGCAAAAACGTATCAGAGCCAAAGAAAAAGAATATCTACCACACATGGTTAATGGTTGTAGTGGCATCTATCCCATTAGTAGCAGGAATGTTACTGAATGATTGGATTGACAATGTGATGAGTGCACCATATATCATCGGTATTACTTTGATTCTCTACGGTATCTTGTTTATATGGATGGAGAATCGAGAAAAGAAGTTTACAGTTGAACATGTCAGTCAAATCACACCTAAGAAAGCCTTCGGTGTTGGTATGTTCCAGATTTTGGCTTTGGTTCCAGGAACTAGTCGTTCTGGAAGTACAATCTTTGGTGCAACTTTATTAGGATTTAATCGTGCAACAGCTGCAGAGTTCTCATTCTTTATGGCAATTCCAGCAATGTTTGGCGCAAGCCTTTTAAAGATTATCAAAGCAGACTTCTCATTCGGCTTTTGGCCACTCATGATTTTACTCATTGGTACAGTGGTTTCCTTTATCGTTTCAATTATTGCGATTCGTACCTTAATGAACTACATTCGTAAGAATGACTTCAAGGTATTTGGCGTATATCGTATTATTCTCGGAATTATCGTCCTGATTCTCTGCATTACACGCTTTATAGCATAGAACGGCGGTATTATGAAAGAAATTATTACTCTTGGCGGTCTATTTTTAGAAGGGTTATTATCATTCTTCTCACCATGTATTCTTCCACTTGTTCCGTTATACATTGGCTACCTTACAAAGGGTTCCATGATGACAGACGAAAATGGACAGGTACGTTATGATCGAATGAAAACACTTATTCTAACAATCGGATTCGTCTTAGGAATCTCGACAGTGTTCGTGATTGCAGGGCTTGGATCTAGTGCACTAGCAGCTGTATTCAAGCAATACACATTGCAGTTTCAAATTGCAGGTGGTGTATTACTAGTCATCCTTGGTCTAGCAAATCTACACATTATCAATATTCCTTTCTTGAATCAGACACACCAAAAGACAATGCGTGTAGAAGGTGGGATGACTTTCTTCAAAGCATTTGCGTTGGGATTTGTGTTTAGTTTTGCATGGTCTCCATGCGTAGGTCCATTATTGGCCCAAGCAATCTTACTAGCATCTACTGCTACAAACGGACTTGGTTGGCTATATATTGCGTCCTATGCGTTAGGATTCATTGTTATCTTCTTACTCATTGGATTCTTTACAGAAGAAATATTGAATCTAATCAAACGTAATAAGAATGTTGTGAAGTATACAGGTATCGCAAGTGGAATTCTTGTCTTGGCAATGGGATGCTTTATGTTATTCCAAGGCTTTACAACAATGCATGCACTACAGAATCGTTCTTCTACAACTCCTGCAGAAACAACAGTAGAGGATTCAAAACAGGATACAACTAGTAAAGAAGATACTTCTAACAAGGAAGATTCATCCACAAAAGAAAATACAGATTCATCAGCAAAGACAGCTATCGAAAAGTATAACTTTGCGCTTGTAGATGGAGAAGGTAACACTCATAATCTGAGTGATTACAAAGGAAAGACGATTGTCATGAACTTCTTTGGCACATGGTGCCACTACTGTAACGAAGAGTTTGAGGGATTACAGAAGATTAATGATGAGATGAAAGATGATGTTCAGGTATTGATGATTGCGGCACCAGGTCTAAATGGTGAGGGTAGTATTCAGTATGTTGAAGAATACATGAAGAAAAGAGGCTATAACTTTACAATTCTGTATGATACAACATTAGAAGCTACAGATACGTATCATATTTCTGGTTATCCAACAACGTATATCGTTCGACCATCAGGAGATTTCTTAGGATATGTACCAGGCTATGTATCTGAAGAACAAATGCGTAATTATATCAAGACAGCACAAGAATAGTAGAAATCAATGTTTGTGAAAAGAAACAAAATTGATTCGTTGAAAACCTTCGAAAGAAGGTTTTTTCTCTTGACACTTTGAAAACGCTCACATATTATTTTGGTGTATCCTGTAAACGTTTCCGTAAACGGTTACGAGTAAAAGGGGTTTTAAATGACGACAATTAAAGATATTGCACGTATTTCAGGGTATAGCATTGGAACAGTTTCCAGAGTTATCAATAACCATCCTGATGTTAGTGCGGTAGCAAAGAGAAAAATTGAAAAAGTAATCAAGGACGAAAAGTTTGAACCAAACTCAAATGCGAAACTTTTAAAACAATCTGCGACATCCGCAATTACGATTTTGATTAAGGGATTGCACAATGCCTTCTTTAGTATCATTGTCGAAAAGATGCAAAGTTATCTGCAGGAAAGTGGGGAAGATGTCTCTGTCGTATACTTGGATGAACTTGAAAATGAAGTGGAAGTAGCAATTCGCATCTGTAGCGAAAAGAAACCAAAGGGCTTTATCTTCTTGGGTGGCAATCAGAAATATTTCCGTGAGTCATTTGCGAGTATTAAAGTGCCATGTGTATTATGTTCAGAAAGCGCAGCAGAGATGAACTTTAGTAATCTTTCTAGCTTTACAACAGATGATAGAGAAGCGGCACGCGCAGCAGCGGAATACTTGATTCGCTCGGGACACAGAAAGATCGGCATTGTATGTGGGTCGGCTGAATCGGAAGCCGGATTGATTGGTTCAAAACGTGTGGAGAGTGCAATCGCAGCGTTTAAAGAAAACAAGATACCGTTTAATAAACGTAAGCAGTTTGTGCCAGGAAAGTTCTCGCTTGAAGATGGATATAATGGTACGATAAAATTATTAGATAGCTATCCAGAGGTTACTGCGATCTATGCGGTCAGTGACGTTGTGGCAATTGGTGCATTACGTGCAATCAATGACCGTAAACTAAAGGTGCCACAAGATATATCCATCATCGGCAACGATGGAATTGACTTTGCAAGGTATGTAACACCGCGTCTAGCAACTGTCGAACAGGATGTTTCACAACTTGCCAAACGCAGTGTAGATGACTTGTTATTAAGATTAAATTACAATAAACCTGTAATACATGAAATTATTCCATTTCATGTATTAGCAGGAGAGAGTATTCGTATACAAAAACCAGTGGAGGAAAAGTAAGATGTCAACAGTAAGTCTAAAGCATGTCCAAAAAATTTACCCAAACAGTGGTGAGGTAAAAAAGAAAAAGAAGGGCGAAGAAAAGAAAGTAAACCTAAAGATCACAGATGAAGGTGTGGTTGCGGTTGATGATTTCAATCTAGAAATTGGCGATGAAGAGTTCATCGTATTAGTAGGTCCTTCTGGTTGCGGTAAGTCCACAACATTACGTATGATTGCGGGATTGGAAGATATTACACGTGGAGAATTATTCATTGATGGTAAGCTAATGAACAACGTATCTCCTAAAGATCGTGATATTGCGATGGTTTTCCAGAACTATGCGTTATATCCACATATGAGTGTTCGCCAAAATCTTGAATTCCCACTCAAGATGCATAAGGTTCCAGCTGATGAAATCAAGGCTAAGGTTGAAGAAGCAGCTGAAATTCTAGACTTAACACCATATCTAGACCGTAAGCCAAAGGCTTTATCCGGTGGACAAAGACAGCGTGTTGCGATTGGACGTGCGATTGTGCGTAATCCAAAGCTATTATTGATGGATGAACCACTCTCTAACTTGGATGCGAAGTTAAGAAATCAGATGCGTGCTGAAATCATCAAGTTAAGACAGAAGATTAAAGCAACATTTGTCTATGTAACACATGACCAGACAGAAGCAATGACACTGGGTGACCGCATCGTTATCATGAAGGATGGCGTTATCCAGCAGGTTGGAACTCCACAGCAATTATTTGATCATCCAGTTAATGAGTTCGTAGCAGGCTTTATCGGCATGCCACAGATGAACTTCTACAGCGGTGAGCTCTTAAAGAATGAAGCTGGTAAATACTGCGTGAAGTTAGACAATGCGGTGATGGAAGTTTCTGAAGAAAAACAAGCCCTCTTGGCTGAAAAGAACGTACAACCACAGCCAATTACAGTTGGTGTACGTCCTGAACACATCTCACTTGGTGGAGATAGCGGCAAGACAATTGAAGGCATCGTTGATGTAAGTGAAATGATGGGCTCCGCAATCCACTTACACGTAAATGCGTGTGGTAAAGACAGCATTATCATCGTTCCAACACTGGATTTAAATGGTAGAACATTCAAGATTGGCGATAAGATCGACTTTACATTTGGTGGTAATGTCATGCACATCTTTGGAAGAGAATCTCATCAGAATTTAGAGTATTAATTTTAAAATTTCATAAAAAGATATTGAAATTTGAAAGCGCTTTGCATAAAATAAAACTATAGAGTTGTAAACGTTTCCAGTAACGTTTACGAAATCATACACTTTTTCGGGAGGAAAACATGAAAAGTACAAAGTTAGTATCACTTGGTTTGGCTGCTTTAATGGGTATCTCTGCATTAGCAGGATGCGGCGGCAAGAAGGAATCAAACACAACAGCTTCAGATTCTAAGGAAGTTACACTTACAGTGTGGACACCATCTGAAGATCAATCAGAAGAACAGGGCAACTGGCTCAAGAAGCAATTAGACGCTTTCCAGGAAGCTCACCCAGAATGGAAGTTAACATTCAACACAGGCGTATGCCCTGAAGGTGATGCGAAGACATTAGTAGCAGCTGACCCATCAGCAGCAGCTGACGTTTACATGTTCGCAAACGACCAGATCCCAGATTTATTAAAGGCTAACGCTATCGCTGAATTAGGTGGATCTGCAGTTGAAGCAATCAAGAAGAACAACAGTGACATTACTGTTGATACAGTAACTTATGAAAACTCTGTATATGGTGTTCCATTTACAGCAAACACATGGTTCATGTACTATGACAAGCGCGTCTTCTCTGAAGATGATGTTAAGAACTTAGACACAATGCTTACAAAGGGTAAGGTTGGTTTCCCACTCTCTAACTCTTGGTATATTCAAGCATTCTACGCAGCTAACGGATGCACATTATTCGGTGAAAATGGAGCAGATGCTAAAGCTGGTATCGATTTCGGTGGTGAAAAGGGTACAGCAGTTACAAATTACTTAGTTGACTTAGTTCAGAATCCTAACTTCAAGGATGCATATGGTCTAACACCAAGCACATTAGCTGATGGTACAGTCAATGCATTATTCTCAGGTACTTGGGATTACAAGGCAGTTGTTGACGCTTTAGGTAAAGAAAACGTTGGTATTGTAGTTCCTCCTAAGTACACATTAAATGGTAAGGAATTACAGTTAAAGGCATTCGCAGGTTCTAAGGCTATTGGTGTTAACCCAACAAGTAAGAATCCAGAAGTTGCAGTTGCATTAGCTTCATTCTTAGGTGGTGCAAAGGCTCAACAAGCTCACTACGACTTACGTAATATCATTCCTACAGATACATCATTGAATGTTTCTGATGCATTGGCTAAGGCACAGATGGATACAATGGACTTTGCTTCAATTGTACAGCCACTACAGTCAGGCATGGCTCAATATTGGACACCAGCAGAATCAATGGGTAAGGAAATCGTTGCCGGTACAGTAACACACGAAAATGCTGCTGAAAAGACAGAGAGCATGAACAAGGCAATGAACACTGCTTCCGTTCAATAATATTGCATTACTGATTAAAAGAATGTGGTTGAGATACTTATTTTAACCGCATTCTTCTTCGTTTATAGAATTGAGGTAATCGTATGGAAAATAAAAAGATTCAGGACAAAGTCACCGTGTTAAAAGCGATAAAATCCGGTGATTTACAAACGAAACTATCCATCCCATTTATGGGACTTGGTGTATTTTTGAAAGGGCAGAAAATCAAAGGTTGCCTCATATTCCTTCTGGAAGTAGCGTTCTTCTTATATATGGCTACTTCTGGTATCCATGCTTTATCATTGCTACCATCACTGGGTGATCAAGCACAAGGTAAAGTATGGAATGAAGCAAAACAAATTTTCGAATATTCTGTCGGAGATAACTCACAGCTCATTCTCTTATTTGGTGTTGTCGCATTATTTGTTATCGCAGGTTTTATCCTCTTATGGGTATTACAGATCAAACATGCATACAAACTACAATTAAAGAAAGCAAATAATGAACATGTCAATTCCTTTAAGGAAGATTTGAAGTCTCTATTAGATGGAAACTTACATATCACATTGATGTCATTACCTTGTGTTGGTATCTTAGTATTTAATATCGTGCCATTGGTTTATATGATCAGTATGGCATTTACATCTTATTCCAAAGAAGATGAACACTTACAGTTGTTCGATTGGAATGGACTAACACAGTTTAAGCGTGTATTAAACTTCAGTGGTAATATGGGTAAACAGTTCTGGCATGTTCTTGCTTGGACAGTTGTTTGGGCTCTTGTTGCGACATTCTTAAACTACATTACAGGTATGATCCTTGCAATGATTATCAACCGTAAGGAAACAAAGGCAAAGGGATTCTGGCGTTTCTGCTTTGTATTATCTATTGCAGTACCACAGTTTATTTCCTTGATGATTATGAACATCATGTTACAACCATCAGGCGCAATCAACGTATTACTACAGAATAGTGGAGTTATTAGTGCACCTCTACCATTCTTAACAGATGCGATGTGGGCTAGAATCACAATTATTGTAATCAACTTATGGATTGGTATTCCATATACAATGTTACAGGTTACAGGTATCTTGCAGAACATTCCAGGTGAGCTCTATGAAGCAGCTCGTATGGATGGTGCAGGACCAGTGATGATCTTCTTTAAGATTACACTTCCATACATGTTATTTGTTACTACACCATACTTGATTACATCATTTGTTGGTAATATCAATAACTTTAACGTTATCTATCTCTTGTCAGGTGGTGGACCAACATACGTTGGAGATACTGCAGGTCAAACAGACTTGCTTGTAACATGGTTGTACAAGTTAACAATCGATCAACAGTACTACAACTTAGGTGCAGTTATCGGTATCTTGACATTCATCATCTTAACAACAGTCACATTGATCACATATCGTAGATCGAAGTCTTATCAGAATGAGGAGGCGTTCATGTAATGAGTACGAATACACTAAAACGTAATAAAAAGAGCGTATCTAGCCGTGTTGGTAACTTCTTCGTTCATGTATTTCTAGCAATGCTAGCAGCGGTATGGGTATTACCAATTTTCTGGATCATCCTAACTAGCTTTAGAGCTGAACAGGGATCCTATGTAAGTACATTCTTCCCTAAGGGATATACACTTGCAAACTACATTAAATTATTTACAGACCGTAACGTCTTAAACTTCCCACGTATGTTTGCAAATACACTTATTATTGCAATATTCACATGTATTATTTCAACATTCTTTGTATTATCTGTTTCATATAGCTTATCTCGTATGCGATTCAAGCTACGTAAGCCATATATGAACTTAGCGATGATTCTTGGTTTATTCCCAGGATTCATGGCGATGATTGCCGAATACTATATCTTAAAGGCACTTGGTTTAACAGAAGGTTCTGCAGTACGTCTAGCATTAATTATTGTTTATTCTGCTGGTACTGGTTTAGGTTTCCAAATTGCCAAGGGTTACTTTGATACGATTCCACGTTCTGTCGATGAAGCAGCGATTATGGATGGTGCGACACAGTGGCAAGTATTTACAAGAATTACAATGCCATTATCAAAGCCAATCATTATCTATACAGTCATGACTTCATTCATAGCTCCATGGGTAGACTTTATCTTTGCGAAAGTTATTGTTCGTGCAAATGCAGATCAATTTACAGTCGCAATCGGTTTATGGAATATGTTACAGAAGGAATATATTAACCAGTGGTACACAAGCTTCGCAGCTGGTGCGGTTATTATCTCTCTTCCAATCGCAATCTTATTCGTATACATGCAGAAATTCTACGTTGAAGGAATGTCTGGTGCAGTTAAAGGATAACAAAACAAAAACGGTAGAACCTTTTGGTCCTGCCGTTTACTTTGTAAAATCGTAGTATGATAGATATGAATCAGGAGGACTCACATGAAAACGTATATCTTTGACTTGTATGGAACACTCATTGATATTCATACGGAATTACATAATCATAAGGTATGGAAAGCACTATCAGACATGTATGCATGTTATGGTGCAATCTATACACCAGAACAGTTTAAACAAGCATATTTAAAGTTCAATAAAGAAGAGTGGAAACGAGTAGAAGAATTACATCCTGATACATATATAGATATTCAATTTAAAAATGTATTCAAACGTCTATTTGACGAAGCACCGATTCATACGGAAGTATTACCAATTCAAGATATAGAAACCTGGTTACTCTTTGTGGAAACAGAGTTTAGACGTTTAACAAGAATACGTTGTAAACCATATCGCAATACCATCAAAACATTGCAAACACTAAAGCAACAAGGTCATCAGATTATCTTACTGTCAAATGCGCAGCGTTCTTTTGCGCTTGCAGAGATGGGTATCTGTGATTTAATCCCATACTTTGACCATATGTATATCTCTGCTGATTATGGAATTCGTAAGCCAGAGAAAGTATTTATGCAAAAAGTATTAGATGACCATCAACTTGATGTTTGTGATTGCGTCATGATTGGTAACGAAGTAGGTAGTGATATGCAAGTTGCGGCATCTTGTGGGGTAACTGGTATATTATTAAATACAGCACATCGCAAAGAAAAAGTAATTCAGGAAGAATTAGAAACATTACAACAAGAATATCCAAACTTCCAGTATCAAATCATTACTTCAGGGGATATTTTAGAAATTTTAGGAGAATAAGTTATGCCAACATGGTTAAAAGATGCAGTTTTTTATGAGATTTATCCACAGTCATTCTATGATACAAATGGAGATGGTATTGGGGATTTAGAAGGTATCATTCAAAAGTTAGATTACATCAAGGAACTTGGTTGTAATGCATTATGGATCAACCCAATGTATGACTCGCCATTTATGGATGCAGGATACGACGTGAGGGATTATAAGAAGGTTGCGGCTCGTTATGGTACGAATGAAGATGCGTATCGTTTATTTGAGGAAGCACATAAGCGTGGTATCAAAGTATTGCTAGATTTAGTACCTGGTCATACGTCTGATGAACACGCTTGGTTTAACGCAAGTAAACAGCCTGAAGAAAATGAATTCTCCAGTCGTTATGTATGGACAAACGGTGCCTTTGTAGGTGTCAAAGACCACCCATATATGGCAGGTATGTCAGATCGTAATGGAGCATATATGTTAAACTTCTTTGCGTCTCAACCAGCACTTAACTATGGGTGGCTAGATCGTACAGAGAGCTGGATGTCTGCGGTGGATAGTCTAGAGGCTATCGCTACCAAAGAAGCAATGAAAGATATCATGCGTTTTTGGTTAGATCATGGTGCAGATGGCTTCCGTGTTGACATGGCAGACTCACTTGTAAAAAATGATGATAACAAGAAATCAGCGACTGCGAAAATCTGGCGAGATGTTCGTAATATGCTAGATCAAGAATATCCGGAAGCTGCACTTGTTAGTGAGTGGTCCAATCCAGAACAGGCAATCAATGGTGGTGGCTTCCACATGGATTTCTACTTGGATCATTGGCACAATGGATACAATACATTACTACGTGATTATGAAACAGGTGGAGAAGATAATAGTTTCTTCTTAAAGAGTGGCAAAGGTGATATTTGTCGTTTCTTAAATGACTATATGCCTAAGTATAAGGCAACTAAAGAGAATGGTTATATCTCCATGTTTACATGCAACCATGACACACCACGTCCTGCAAATACATTAACTCCTGACGAGTTAAAGATTGCGTATGCATTTATCCTAACTATGCCAGGTGTTCCATTTATCTATTATGGTGATGAAATCGGTATGCGCTATATGAAAGATATCCGCTCCAAAGAGGGTGGCTTCCATCGTACAGGCTCACGTACACCAATGCAGTGGGATAATAGCGTAAACAAGGGCTTTTCAACTGCTGAAGCACATCAACTCTATCTCGCAGTGGATTCATCTGAAGATGCGCCAAGCGTAGCAGATCAAATGAATGATGATAATTCTCTCTACTCGACAACAAAGTCTCTTGTGGCATTACGTCACATGCATGCAGACTTACAGGCTGATGCAGACTTTAATGTAATTTATGCAGAAAAAGAGAAGATGCCATTTGTATACAAACGTGGAAAGTTGATACTAGCAATCAATCCAAGTAGTGTAGAAGAAACAATTTCTCTTGATGAGCTACAAGGTTATAACCCAATCTATACAATTGGAAAAGCATCTATTGAAGATACAACTCTTACAATCGGACCAAGTTCGTTTGTAGTACTTCAAAGAGGATAAATTTTATGAAGTATGTCAATAATGGCTTACGTGTATGTTGGATTTTTTTCAAGACTGTTTTATGGGAACTATTAACAGAACTGATTAGTGTTATTATTTTAACCATTTTATTTACAATTAAAATGCTGCAGTTATATGGAAAAAATATGAATTCACAGGATCTTTCTAGTTATATTTTCCATGATTTAGAATATGATCCAGTATTTTTTGGTTGCCTTCTTATACTCAATATTATCTTAATATTAGTCTTATATGTAATATATCATCGTAAAGAACCGGATATGTTACCATTTGAACGTAAGAATTGCATTTCAAAATATATCAAAGGGTATATTTGTGGTCTAATCTTATTTACATTGATTTGGCTTATTTCTCTTGGGCTTGGCGGTTTCCAGGTTGAATTGATATTTAAACATGGAAATATAGCTATGCTTTGTTTATTCTTTGTTGGCTATCTCTTTCAGGGAATGAGCGAAGAGGTACTATTTAGAGGATATCTTTGCAAAAGACTAAGCACATTTCTTCCACTTCCAATGGTAATTGCGTTGACAAGTTTACTATTTGCTGTAATGCATTTGGGAAACGATGGAATTTCAATACTAGCATTTATTAATCTTGTTATATTTGGTGTATTTACTGCGCTAATTCGCTATCATTCAAATAGTTTATGGTTCATAGGCGCTTTACATTCTGCTTGGAATTTTACGCAGGGACCACTTTTAGGAGTTGCTGTATCAGGCAATGGTAATCAGCAATTTGTTCTTTTTTCAAAACTAAGTGATACAACTACGCTTATTAATGGTGGCAGTTTTGGTTTAGAAGGTAGTTTAATAACAACACTTATTTTGTTGGTGGCTATTTTTGCAATTACTAAAAAGTTTAGTTGTATTGAAAAACTAATTTGTAAATAAAATTCAAAAAGTTATTGACATTTATTAAATTCAAAATAAACTATAAGCATAAGCGATGATAAGAAGAGTAGCTGAAAGATAGTATCACAGAGAGTCCTCGAATGCTGAGAAGAGGATATACGAAGGTTTAGTGAAGATGGTCTTGGAGTTGTACTTCCGAAATGTAGGGAGTACCGGGATGTCCCGTTATAGACAAAGAGTATGTTGGTACTCAATGAGGTATGTATTGTGAAATGCATATGAACTAAGGTGGTAACACGAGATTATTTATCCCGTCCTTACATGTAAGTGTAAGTGCGGGATTTTTGTTTATATAGATAGGAGGAAGCGATGATTGAATTAAGTAACATAGTTAAAACATTCAAAGCAAACAAGGAAAACATCCATGCGGTAAACGACGTTTCATTAACAATTAACGATGGTGAAATCTACGGTATCATCGGATATTCCGGTGCTGGTAAGAGTACGTTAATTCGTTTGATTAATCAACTAGAAGTACAGACAGCTGGTGATGTAGTGATTGATGGTGTTAACATCAAGGAACTTAGTCCTAGAGAATTACGTTTACAGCGTCAACAAATTGGCATGATCTTCCAACATTTCAACCTCCTATGGAGTAGAACAGTCGCGGAAAACATCGAACTTCCTCTAGAGTTCGCGCATGTGCCTAAAGCAGAGAGAAAACAAAGAGCAGCTGAGCTAATCGAAATGGTGGGCTTAACTGGTAGAGAGGATGCATATCCAAGTGAATTATCAGGCGGTCAGAAACAAAGAGTTGGTATTGCAAGAGCGTTAGCGAATTCCCCAAGAATTCTGCTATGTGATGAAGCGACATCAGCACTAGACCCTGATACAACAGAGCAGATTCTTGAGTTATTAAGAGAAATTAATCGACGTTTAGGAATCACGATTGTGATGATTACACACCAGATGGAAGTGGTACAAAAAATCTGTACACGAATGGCTGTGATGAGTGATGGAAAGATTGTGGAAGAAGGAACAGTTAAACAATTGTTTGAACATCCAAAACACGCAGTCACAAGAAGATTCGTACAGAATATTGAAGCTAACCAAACAATCGAAGAACTAGCTGAAAGTTTGAAAGAGAAATATCCAAGTGGTAAGTTACTTCGTTTATCTTTTACGGGAAATAACGCAGAGCAGCCAACGATTATCAATGCGGCAAGACTTGTACCATTTGAAATATCAATTGTTGAGTCAAACATCTCACAATCCTCCGTTGGGCCAATGGGTGTAACATACATTCATATCAGTGGTGGCGTAGATAGTGACTACAACAAGTTTGTGACATACTTAACTGACAACAATGTCATTGTGGAGGTGCTCTAATGATAGGCGGCGTACTAAACTTAGATCAGCTATTTACAGCTATCAATGAAACAATCTACATGACACTTGTATCACTTGTACTTGCGACAATCTTAGGATTACTGATTGGTATCCTGTTGTACTGTACACAAACGGGTGGTCTATTCCAAAACAAGATTATCAATCGAGTGATTGATGTGATTATCAACGTATTACGTGCGATTCCATTTATCATCTTACTGATTATCTTGATTCCATTTACAAAGCTGATTGTAGGAACGATGTTAGGGGCTACGGCAGCTTTACCTTCACTGGTGTTTGCGGCAGCGCCATTCTACGCACGAATGTGCATCATCGCATTCCAAGATGTAAACAAAGGTACCATTGAAGCAAGTAAAGCAATGGGTGCCAGCAACTGGCAAATTATTCGAAAAGTATTACTTCCTGAAGCATTACCATCCTTGATTTCAGGAATTACAGTAACAGGAATTTCCTTAATCTCTTATACAGCCATGGCAGGTGCTATCGGTGCTGGAGGACTTGGAAACCTAGCATACTTATATGGTTTTGCAAGAAGAAATGAATTGATACTTTATACTTCAACCATCATCATTATTATCATTGTATTTGTTATACAGTGGTTCGGTGATGCAATCGTAAAACGAATCGACAAACGATAAATATATAAAAAGAAAAGGGAGAAAACTCATGAACAAGATTACAAAGATTATTGCAGCAGCTACATTCGCATTAGGCTTAACAGCTTGCGGAACATCCAAAAAAGAAAATGCATCCACAACAGCTTCAGACAGCACTAAGTTAACAGTGATTGCAACTGCTAACCCACACGCAGTGATTCTAGAAGAAGCAAAGTCTATCTTGAAGGACAAGTACAACATCGACCTAGAAGTAACAGTTACTGATGATTACTTCATTCCAAATGAAGCAGTATCCAACGGAGAAGCAGATGCAAACTACTTCCAGCACGTTCCATTCTTTGACAAAGAAAAGAAAGAAAAGAACTATAAGATTTCAAATGTAGGTGGTATTCATATCGAACCATTTGGAATCTACTCTAAGACAATCAAGAACGTTTCTGATATTAAGGATGGTTCAACAGTTGTTATTTCTAACTCTGTAGCAGATAACGGTCGTATCTTAGCAATTCTTGCACAGGAAAACCTTGTGAAGTTACCAGATAACGCAGATGTATTAAACTTAACAATCGCAGATATCGATAACGATACAAACAATCCTAAGCACTTAAAGTTCCAGGAAGTAAAACCAGAATTACTCGCAACAGCTTATGAAAACGGTGAAGGTGATTTAGTAGCTATCAACGGTAACTTCGCAATCAATGCTGGTCTAAAGCCAGGCTCTGATGCATTAATCCTTGAAAAGGCTGATTCAAAGAACCCATATGTAAACATCATCGCTTGCCAAGAAGGTCATGAAAAGGATGAAAAGATCCAAGCTTTAGTTAAGGTATTACAGTCTGAAGAAATTCGTGAATTCATCAAGAAGAACTGGTCTGATGGATCTGTTATCCCAGCTGAATAAGAATTAATATTGGTCATGCATGCATAGTGCATGGCTTTTTTTGTTGGAAATATTCAGATAAATATCAATTTCTCTTCACATGTACAATTTGAAGAAGAGTGATACTCTAGATGTAGATGGATTTGAATTAACATCTATGGAAAGGATGTAGTATGGAAATTAAAGAAACAGCCAGTGCGGGAACAATTGAAAAATGTGATTGCCTTGTAACAGTTTCAAAGGGAGAAGGGGATATCAAAATCAACCTTTCTTCAAAAGTTTTATATCAATATGGTGATAGTATCAGAAATACAATTCTTCAAACATTAAAGAAATTAGATGTAAATGATGTGACGGTTGATGTTGAAGATATGGGTGCTTTTGAGTATGTGATCGTTGCTAGACTAGAAGCCGCAATCTATCGTAGTCAGAAACAGATGGATCAAATTCCATGGGGAGATTTACTACATGAATAATATGAATCAATTACGTCGAACGATGATGTTTTTAAATGCACAAAAGCCAAATTTACTAAAAGATCCATTTATTTACAAACCGGATTCTTTGATATTTGATTTAGAAGATGCAGTTGCACTAGGTGAAAAGGACGCAGCTCGTTTTGTGCTTGCTCATGCGCTTCAGAGTGTTGATTATCAAAACTGTGAGAAGGTAGTCCGTATCAATGGAATTGATACACCATTCTGGAAAGAAGATATCCGTTGTGCAGTATACGCAGGCTGTGATAGTATCCGTATTCCTAAGACAGAGTCAGCTGAAGATGTAAAATCAGTTGAAGCAGAAGTATTAAAAGCTGAAAAAGAAGCGGGTGTTGAAAAAGGTCATACCTTATTGATGGCTGCGATTGAATCCGCTAAAGGAGTCATCAACCTTAAGGAAATCTGTACAGCCTCTTCACGATTATTTGGAGTAGCACTATCTGCTGGTGATTATACAAAAGACTTACATACAGTCATCACTGGTACAGGTGTTGAACTCTCAGGTGCTAGACAGTTAATGGTAATTACCGCAAGAGCAACTGGTGTTCAATGTTTCGATACTGTCTATACAAGCCTTGATAATATGGAAGGCTTGAAGGCTGAAACAAAACTAATTCATGATATGGGATTTGATGGCAAATCGATTATTAATCCAAGACAGATTCCAATCGTTCATGAAGTATATACACCAAGTCAAGAAGATATTACCTTTGCACAAAAAGTTGTGAAAGAGATTGATGAAAAACGTGCACAGGGTATCGGTGTATTTACTGTGGATGGCAAGATGATCGATGTTGCATTCTATGATGGCGCAAAGAGAACGATTGCGCTTGCAAAAGCTGCAGGTGTATATCAGGAGGTGGACAATGCTTAATGCAGTAGGAAGAGATATTCCACAAGAAGTATTAGATGAAACTGGTAAAACAGTCTTTCAGGGAACATATCAATTTGACCAACACGAATATACAAAAGCACCTGTAAAGGCAAAAACTCGTATAGGTGGTAGCGGTAGTAAACTTGAAAGTAGTATTCAAGAAGTATTACAGAAGTGTAATGCCCATGATGGTATGATAATTAGTTTCCACCATCACTTCCGTGAAGGTGACCTAGTGGTAATGCAGGTGATGAATGTCATACATGAATTAGGGTATAAAGATATTACAATTTGTGCTAGTTCCTTAAGTAAAGCACAAGATGACCTTGTGCCAATGATTGAAGATGGTACTGTAACACATATTGAAACATCTGGTGTTCGTGGCAAGATTGGTGAGGCTATCAGTGAAGGGAAACTGAAGGATATCGCTATTTTGCGTTCTCATGGTGGAAGAGTGCGCGCGATTGAAACAGGAGAAACAAAGATTGATATTGCCTTTATCGGTGCTCCAAGTTGTGATGAGTATGGAAACTGTCGAGGTGTTGGTGGTAATAGTAATTGTGGTGTATTATCCTATGCTGCAATCGATGCAGAATATGCAGAGAACGTCGTAGTGTTAACGGATTGTATCGTTCCATTTCCAAACTTTCCGGCAGATATCAGTATGACAAATGTTGATTATGTCATCAAAGTTGATACGATTGGCGATGCGGATAAGATTGCGACAGGTGCCGCACGTCCTGTAACAGATATGAGAAAACTCATGATGGCACAAAGTTGTGCTGATTTTATCGCATGTACACCAGCGTTTCAGGATGGATTTTCATTCCAGACAGGAATTGGTGGAGCTTCTATCGCTACGGCACAATGCCTTGCGGAAAAGATGAGAGAAAAGAATATTCATATGAGTTTTGGTGCTGGCGGAATGTCAAAACCAATGTGTGATTTATTAGAAGAAGGTCTTGTAAACTGTCTTTTAGATACACAGGACTTTGATGTACCTTCGATTGAGAATCTAATTTCTAATCCCAAACATTACTCCATCACAACAAAGGAATATGCAGATCCTTTCTGTAAAGGAGCTGTTGTAAATAAACTGGACTTTGTCATTCTAGGAACCTTAGAGGCAGATATTCACTTCAATTGTAATGTTGTAGTAAGCTCCGAAGGAGAACTGATGGGTGCACAAGGTGGTCATCCGGACACAGCAGCTGGTGCGAAATGTACAATTGTCATTACACCACTTTTACAAGGAAGAATTCCAACAATACGTAACCAGGTTACAACGGTTACTACACCTGGTGAAACAGTCGATGTCATCGTCACAGATCACGGTATTGCGATTAATCCAAAACGGCAGGATCTATTAGAAGTCGCACAAAACGCACATCTTCCTATTAAGAAAATCGAAGAGTTGTGTGATATTGCATATCATATGGCAAAAGAACCTGCGCCATTAGAATATGAAGATAAGGTTGTGGCTATCATTGAAGCTAGAGATGGCACCATCATGGATGTTGTTCGAAAGAGAAAGGATAAAAACTAATATGACAATCGGTTTTCGTGCCTTTACAGACTTTGAAAGACCTTCACCGGCGCTAATTGAAGCGTATCGTAGTTTACCATCTGCTAATATCGGCGATTGTTGTTATAAGATGAACTGTATGTTTGATGGCATTCATTCCTTCAATGATATTCCACTTTGTGGTCCTGCCTTTACTGTCAAGGTTCCAGCAGGAGATAACCTTGTGGCACAACTTGCCTTAGACTATGCAAAACCTGGGGATATCATTGTGATTGATGGTGCGGGGTTTACCAATCGTGCTCTTGTTGGAGGAATGATGGTAACTTACGCAAAGGAAAAACAATTAGGTGGTTTTGTAGTAAATGGTGCAATCAGGGATGTTGATGACATCAAGAATAGTCCAATTCCCGTTTATGGCATTACCCAAACACCATTAGGGCCATATCGCAGTGGTCCAGGTGAAATGAATGTGCCTGTATGTTGTGGTGGTCAAGTTGTAATGCCTGGAGATATCATCGTCGGTGATCATGATGGTATTGTTGTAATTCCGCAAAAGGATGCGGAGGAATTATTACAAGCTGTAAGGAATAACTTGGCACACGAACAAACAGAGATGAAAAAGATGAAGAGTGGAACATATACAATGCAGGAACATCAAAAAGAATTCCTAGAGAAATTCTTGAAAAATGGTGGCGTCTTTAAATAGAAAAGAATGGATTGGAGAATATCTAATGAAAGATGTTCTCCAATTTTTTATCATAAGTGCAAAATAGACCTTCAACATCAATGAAAAAGGGAAACAATTACAAAAACACAGCGCATTAAATGCGATTTTCATGTATGATATTTGTAATGTAATAAGAGAGTAGGAGATTAGAATGGCAGATAAAATTATCGTCTTAGATTTTGGAAGTCAGTACAACCAGTTAATCGCACGACGTATTCGTGAATTTGGAGTTTATAGTGAACTTCATCCAGGAGATATGACACTTGCAGAAATCGTTGCAATGCAAGATGTAAAGGGAATTATTTTCTCTGGTGGCCCAAACAGCGTATATGAAAAGGATGCACCTAAGTGTGATCCAGCCATCTTCACATCAGGCTTACCTATTTTAGGTATCTGTTATGGTATGCAGATGACACACTTCATGAATGGCGGAAATGTTACACCATCCGACAAGAAGGAATACGGTCGTACAGAAATCACAGTAGATACATCATCCCCATTATTTAAAGGTTTACCTGAAAAGCAGATTGTTTGGATGAGCCATGGCGACCAAGTATCTACACTAGCAGAAGGATTCCATTCAATTGCAAGCAGTGATACATGTCCATTTGCGGCTAGTGCAAACGATGAAAAGAAGATCTACACATTACAGTTCCACCCAGAAGTACGTAACTCTGAGTACGGACTAGATATGTTAAGAAACTTCGTATTCAACATTGCTAAGGCTGAAAATAACTGGACAATGAAGGATTTCGTAAACCAACAGGTAGAAGAAATCAGAGCACAAGTTGGTGATGATAAGGTATTACTAGCATTATCCGGTGGTGTAGACTCATCTGTAGTAGCTGCTTTATTAGATAAGGCAATTGGCAAGAATCTATACTGCATGTTTATTGACCACGGTCTTTTACGTAAGGGTGAAGCAGAAGGTGTTATGGAAACATTCACACGCAATATGTCACTCAACCTCATTAAGATTGACGCAAGAGAACGTTTCTTGAATAAACTTGCAGGTGTATCAGACCCTGAAGAAAAGCGTAAGATTATCGGTGGTGAATTCATCTATACATTCCGTGATGAAGTAGCCAAACTCTTACAAGGAACAGATATTAAGTGGTTAGCACAAGGAACACTCTACACAGATATTATTGAATCAGGTACAAAGACAGCACAGACAATTAAGTCACACCACAACGTAGGTGGCCTACCTGAAGATATGAACTTCAAGCTCATTGAACCATTAAACAAGTTGTTCAAAGATGAAGTACGTGCATTAGGTACAGAGTTAGGATTACCAGAAGAAATGGTATGGCGTCAACCATTCCCAGGACCAGGACTTGGTATTCGTGTACTTGGAGAAATCACAGAAGAGAAGTTAGAAATTGTTCGTGATTCAGACTTAATCCTACGTGAAGAAATCCGTAATGCAGGACTAGAAAGAGATATCTGGCAATACTTTACATGCTTACCAAACATCCGCTCTGTAGGTGTTATGGGAGACCAACGTACATACGACTACACAGTCGTTATCCGTGCAGTTACATCTATCGATGGTATGACAGCAGACTGGGCAAGAATCCCATACGATGTACTCGATAAGATCTCCACACGTATCGTAAACGAAGTGAAACATGTTAACCGTGTAGCCATGGATATCACATCCAAGCCACCGGGAACAATTGAGTGGGAATAGTATAAACAAGCATAATCAGAATTTAAAACCAGCAAATAATTTTTGCTGGTTTTAAATTGTTATTAGAACATTAAGGATAATCCGTTATAAGTTATAAAATTGATTTAAAAATTGAATGAGTTCCTCTTTAGAAATATGATTTATACCCAATTGATTAAGATTGAATTCTTCTTCATTTATTTTTTGAATAAAGAATGATAAATCTTCTTTAATTTTATTCGGTAAAGTCATATTTAAGTTTGGTGATAGTAAAGTAGATAAACGAATAATATCATTTCTGTGTTTTTTAATATCTTTACTATCAATTAGCTCTCCATGTTCTTTTCTATATGTTAAGTCTATCCATGCTTTAGCTTTAAATGGAATAATGTGTTCTGCATTAAGGATAGAGATATCATCAATCTTTGATATCCCTTCGGTAAGGAAGTTGTAATAAGTATCATCTAATAAAATGGCGGATAGACTTGAAACTTCGTCATCGATATGAATTGGTATTATATTCTGTTTTATGGATGATAAAAGTCAATCTTGTTTTCTAGAGAATAATTCAATCATTTTAGGGTAATCAGGAGATTTTGGGTTTGAGAAACGGTAGTATTCAGATTTGTTAGTTGTTTTGCTTATATGTTCGTAACCTGCATCATTGATATATTGCCAAAATATCTCACAGAATTCTTTTGTTAGGGTTTCAATAATGAGTACCATATCAATATCATTTGTAGCACGGAAATTTAACGAATTATCTGACATCAAAAGTTCACATGCGGTTCCTCCGATAATGACATATTGATCTTCGAAACCCTTAAAATATTCTTTGAATGATGCAATTCCAATCATAGTATGCTAAAACGTCTCCTTAAATATTTTCTTTAGTAAATTTTCGATTTCAATATCTAATCTTTCATCTTTGTTTCCTAATAGAGATAGGATTAAAGAAATGTCATCGATAATTTTTTTGTTTTGGCTAAAGAGTAGCGGATTGTATTTCCATATTTGTAATTCAA
>NZ_CAUQGG010000009.1:0-91002 GCF_963517755.1 uncultured Solobacterium sp. | reverse complement strand
CCATGTAATTTTAAAGCGGATTTTTCTAAAACCCCAAGTTATTTTACATTAGGCAATTAATACTGTTCTGCAAAACCTTTTTCTAACTTTTCAAAGATAGAATAACCAATAAATAATATAGCAAACGCCATTACAGCTAAAATAAGTAATCCATTTAGTGCTGGTATTTGATGGTATAAAAATACTGAACGATAACCATTCAAAACAAGAGTTAATGGATTATAACGTACTAAAGTAATCAAAAATGAGTTAGATGCAAACATCTCTAACTTATAAACAACAGGTGTTCCATAAAAACCTAATGTTAATAAGAAGTTTACGATATATTCTAAGTCGTGAGCATATGCAGTAAGCGCTGCTAATGCAAAGCCAAACCCTAATGTTAAAATTGCTTGTAACAAGGCTACCACTGGAATGAAAATAAGATGCCAACTCACACCTAAGCCGTAGGCTAGACAAAAGATGAGTATAATAATGCATGATATAAAGAAGTTGATTAGACCACTCATTACAATTGAGATTGGCAGAATCTCACGCGGAAAATATACTTTTTTAATAATACCAGCATTCACTTTTACACTTGCCATACATGCAACCACGGTGGACTGGAAGAATGTCCACGGAATAATACCTGTCGCTAGATAGACAATATAATCATCCCCTGTGCCACGCATTAAATATGGAAATACAATCGCGTATACCATTACTTGTAATAATGGGTTAATAAAACTCCATAAGACACCTAGAAATGATCCTTTGTATTTTCCTCTAATTTCTTTTTTGATATTTGTTTTTAATAACTCTCTGTATTGATAAATTTCATTGAACATTTCTTTAATCCTCGACAAATACCGTTACTTTCGCCTCTGCGATTACCTTTCCATCTTCCAAGATAACTTTAGATGTAATATACAAATTTCCCGCTTCATCTACTTGATCTCTAAAATCATTTGGATCTACAGTAGCATACCACCCAATTGTATCCACATCAATGAAGCCAGCATAATCCTGCGCATATACTTCGAACACATCTTTTCTAGACTCAGGATTGGTAGCTATCAATGTTTTACCAATACAAACTTCACAATGGCTATTTGGATTATCGCTGATGGACCATCCACTAATTTTTAACTCTTTTGTGTTCTCATTAACATAAGTAAAATCAATTGGCTTATCAATAAAGGTTGCTCCTCTAGATTCAGCAGTACCTAGTTTGATTGCTTCCTTTTTCTTCTCTTTATTATCGATTGCTGATTGTTTTAGATATTCACTAATGACATATGCAGGAGCACCATCTAAACGAATGCTACCTTTATATACCCAAATAGCACGAGAACAAAGCTTCTTAACAACATCCAAACTATGTGAAACAATCACAATCGTCTTATCAGAGGCACTTAGTTCACTCAGTTTAGCATAACACTTGTCCTGGAAGTGTTGATCTCCCACAGCTAAAATTTCATCGATTAGTAATATTTCTGCATCTACATTAATTGCGACCGAGAACGCAAGACGCATGTACATACCGGAAGAATAGGTACGAATAGGTTCATCAATAAATGCTTCTAATTCAGAGAATTCAATGATGGAGTCAATACGTTTATCAATTTCTTTTTTTGTTAGCCCAAAAATCGATGCATTAAAATATATGTTTTCTCTACCGGAAAAATCTGGATGGAAACCTGCGCCCAATTCAAGAAGTGATGTTAACTTTCCCTGAGTTTTAATCGTTCCCTCTGTTGGATAGATAATCTTTGTCATCAACTTTAACAGGGTTGATTTTCCAGATCCATTTGTTCCAATCAATGCAACAGTTTCGCCCTTTTTTATATCTAAGTTAATATTTTTTAAAACCTCATGCTGTTCTACACGATTCTTTCTTTTTACAACTAACAAAGCTTTTAATGAGTTGGCCCTATCTGACTGAACCTTAAATGTTTTTGACATTTCTCTGACTTCAATCGCATTTTCTTTGTCCATATTATCTCTATTCCCCTATATGCTAGATTTATATAACAGTCGAATTATATAATAAATCACTCTTTACCGTAATTTTATATTCAATTTCACTTGAATCTTATTTTATGTAATAGATGGTAAATCTCATTCTTTTAACCATAAATTCATAGCCAAAATGCGTATTTTTATTACCCAATTCACATTACCAAATTATTATATCCCAAAATTGAATAAAAGCATATTCACCAACGATTCCATTCCAAATCATTCATATCATTTTAATTTTAATTGAATTACCTCCAGTTTAGCCTCATCTTGATTCTTTCTATATCCATAAATAATTTATGCTGGTCCATGCAAATAAATAACTTTGTCATCTCTTATCATAATTATCAATTCATTATCACCTTAAGATTTGCTAAAATATAATAGATTACTTGTGAATTTTACTTTTAGTCCTCAATTTAGTACACTACAAGTAACATGGTTAATAGATAATTAACCAAGGAGATTTTTATGAAAAGAAATCAATTCTATAAAAATATATACATAACAATATGTATGTTTATAATGATATTTCTATCGACATTCATGTTTTACTCTGTCTGGCTCGAATTCGTAATCGAAAATAACCAAACAGGGCATTTGACTGGTCTTGGCAATCTAGGAATGGCCGTTATCATCTATACACTTTTGTATACCATTATCGGTAATTGGATTCAGACTTTCTCGTTAGATGCTGGTCGTAAGGCAAATGTAATTGCTGGGCAAGTATTAACACTATTTACAGTTAATATTATCGAAGTATTAATTTCTATGGCCATTACTGGTCAGTTCCGTTTCTTATTTGAATTTACATTTAGATACTTCATTCTATTCTTAGTACAATCATTCGTACTATGCGTTTTAGATAACTATATGATTAATCTAATGCGTTATTTATTTAAGCCTTTAGATATCATTGAAATTTACGGAAAACCAAATCAATTGCTTGCAAAGATTTCTGGTATCCCATTTAAGTATCACGTTGTAGATTCAATCCATTATTCCGTAGGTGAAGATAAACTCGAAGAGATTGTAAAAAATGCTGATTCAATCCTAATAAATGATGTCCCTGCTCGTGTTGAAAATCATTTAGTAAAAATGTGCTTTCGATATAACCGACAATGTCATTTAGTCCCTAAAATTTCAGATATTATTATCAAATCATCTTCTGAGATAAATGTAGTGGATACCCCTATTTATGTTTGTAAGAATAAGGGCCTATCGCTTAGCGAACGTATTTTAAAACGCGCTTTTGATATTATCCTATCTGGTCTTTCCTTGATTTTTTTGTCACCTGTATTCATCTTAACAGCAATTGCAATTAAATTAGAGGATAACGGTCCAGTCTTCTTCAGACAAGAAAGAAGTTCCTTGGGCGGTGAACGTTTCTGGATTTTGAAATTCCGTTCCATGATTGTAGATGCCGAAAAAGATGGCCGTTCCATTCCGGCAGGCGAAAATGACCCTCGTATCACTAAGGTCGGAAAGATTATTCGTGCTTTCCGCATTGATGAACTCCCACAGTTGGTTAATATCTTATTCGGAGATATGAGTATTGTTGGACCTCGCCCAGAGCGTGTCGAGCATGTCGAAAAATATAGTGCAATGATTACTGAATTCACCTTCCGTGAAAAGGTAAAAGGTGGTTTAACAGGCTATGCACAAGTATTTGGTAAGTATAATACAACTGCATTGGATAAATTAAAGCTTGATTTGATTTATATTACAAATTACACACCGCTTTTAGATTTGCAAATTATTTTTGAAACAATTAAAATCCTCGTACGTAAAGATAGTACAGAAGGATTTAGCCAACAACGTGTACAAGAAATTAAGGAAATGGATGATTCGGAGGATTACATCCAATGATTAGCGCATCAATAGTTTTATACAACACAGATAAAGACCTATTAGAATCTGTTTTAGAAAGTTATCATCCAAGCCAAGAACGATTACTATTGATTATTGATAACAGTCCCACACCAACAGATTATTTTGTAAATATGAAATATGTACACTATATTTTCAATGAGGAAAATATAGGTTTTGGTGCTGCCCATAATATCGCAATCCATAAAGCAATCGATTTAAAGTCTGAATATCATATTGTTTTAAATCCAGACATAGAATTTGATACTGATATTATTGCAGAATTAAAGCACTATTGTGATGAACATCCTGATGTCAGTTATGTGTTACCAAAAGTCATTTATCCTAACGGTGATCTACAATACCTTTGCAAACTACTACCGACACCCGCCGATTTGATTTTCAGGCGCTTTATTCCGCATTTTGGACACCATAATACACATAATGATCGATATACCTTAAAAGACTCAGGATATAACAAAATTTTTAATCCACCATGTTTATCGGGTTGCTTTATGTTTTTACGCGTCAGTACACTTGAGCAATATCAACTTTTCTTTGATGACCGCTTCTTTATGTACTGTGAAGACTTCGATCTAATACGGCGTATACATAGAGTCGCAAAAACAATTTTTTATCCATATGTCACAATTGTACATAATCATGCGGCTTCATCATATCACGATATAAAAATGTTACTCATTCACATCAGCAGTGCGTGTAAATACTTTAATAAGTATGGATGGTTCTTCGATAGAGAACGTGATGACTTTAATCAAAGGGTATTATCTGAACTAGGGTTAGAAAAGGAGAAGAAATGATTGACATATTACTTGCAACTTATAATGGTGAAAAGTACTTACCAGAACTTTTATCTTCTCTTGAACAGCAGACGTATACCGATTGGAAACTTATCATCATCGATGACTGTTCTAAAGATAAAACAATTGATATTTTGCATTCTTTCAAAGAAACATCAAAACATTCTGTTGAAATTTTTATAAATTCTAAACCTGTAGGTTGTGGCAAAGATAACTTTTTCGCACTGGCAAAAAAATCTACCAGTGACTATATTGCCTTCTGTGACCAAGATGATGTATGGTTACCAAACAAGTTAGAAACATGTATGCAGGCAATGCGTAACGCTGAAAAAGAAGATACATCTTTACCAATACTGATCTATAGTGATTTAAAGGTTGTTGATAATGACTTAAACCTTATCAGTCCATCATTCTTCTCGTATTCAAATTACAGAATAAATCCACAGTTACAACATCTTATTTGCCAAAATCAAATTACTGGATGTACGATACTAGCAAACAAAGCGTTGAACCAGTTATGTATTCAAGCAAAAAATTATGATCAAATTTTAATGCATGATTCATGGTATGGCATTACTGCTATGACATTTGGAAAAGTGATTTATATTAACAAATCACTAATTCTATATCGCCAACATGGGAATAACTCTGTAGGTGCAATTAACGCAAATAGTATTCAATATAAGTTGCATCGTTTACTAAACCCTATGAAGATGCGCCGAAGTAATTACGACCATATCCTAGAAGTTAACTATTTCTGTAATATCTTTACAAAGCAACTACAAAATAATCCATATCATAATATGTTAATGGATTTTGCAAACCTGCAAACAAAATCACGTTTAGAATACCGCAAGGTATGTATGAAATACCAGATTTACAAATTTCCACTATATAGGAAACTTGGTCAATTATATTACACTCATCACTAATAAAGACTTATTCAAGATTGGCGTACTTGAATAAGTCTTTTAATTTTGAATATGCAAATGTTTTTTGTATCTATCCTATTTTTCTCTCTGCAAATAAATCTTCTCTGTCGCCGATATAATGAGTGTTAACTTATCGCCATCAAGTTCATAACTAATTGTTTGATCACCACCTGTAATCTTTCCATCTTTCCAGGTGAAAGGTAATCTATCATTCAACATCATAAATGTACCTGTTCCATCTTCATTGAAGATGATAAAACCCGTCACATCACCAACCTTAATTTCATCAGCTAGAATTGCTTGTCCATCCTTTTCAATTTCAACCAATGAATACTGCCCAATAAGATTCTTATCGCTATAGCCTTTCTGACACCCAGCTAGTGTAATCAGTGCTAGAATGGATACCATCAATATTTTTGTTATTTTTCTTATCATAGAATTATGTTAACTCATCTACAGTTTGAATACAAATGCATATACCACGAAAAATGAGAACCTATCGCTAGGTTCTCATCATACTTTATGAAACAGTATCTACTACCATCTCTTCATACTGACGTGTATAGAGTTCATAATAGTAACCCTTTTGTTTCATGAGCTCTGAATGTGTACCACGTTCAATGATCTTACCATCACGAACAACCAAGATAACATCCGCATTTACAATCGTAGATAGACGGTGTGCAATTACAAAGGATGTTCTTCCTTTGATAACTGTATCAATCGCATCTTGAATTGCCTTTTCTGTAAGAGTATCAATTGATGCTGTCGCTTCATCTAACACTAAGATGCGTGGGTCTGCTAAGATTGCACGAGCGAAGGACAAGAGTTGTTTTTCACCAGTCGATAACATTCCACCACCTTCACCAACATCGCTGTCTAAACCCTTCTCCATCTTTTCAATTACAAACTTTGCAGAGACTAGATCTAGCGCATGCATAATTTCTTCATCCGTCGCGGTAGGTTTACCATAGCGAAGATTATCCCTAACCGTTCCAGAGAATAAGTGTGGTGTTTGTAAAACATAACCGATATTGGAATGTAACCAAAGCTGTGAACGCTCCCGAGCATCTCTTCCATCAATGAGAACTTGCCCCTTTGTTGGTTCAAAGAAACGACAAACTAGATTTACAAGCGTTGATTTACCAGCACCTGTTTCCCCAACGATTGCGACATTTGTTCCATGTGGTACATCGAGATTAAAGTTTTCTAAGACCATCTCATCGCCATCAGGATACTTGAAGTCCACATTCTTGAACGCTACATCGCCAATCAGTGGTTCCCAGTTTTCCTTCTTTGGATGGAAGGTATCTCCGTACTTTTCAATAACTTCTGGTGAATCCGCAACATCTGACTCTGTATTCACTAATCGATTGAAACGTTCGATATTTACTTGAATTGAGACAAGCGAAGATATTGTAGTAATCACACTATGTAATGGATCCATAATACCTAATGCATAACTCATAAATACAGATAATGTACCAATTAACATCATGTTGTTAATGGTTAGATTGCCACCTTGCCACATGACAATTGCTAGTGCAATCGAACTCATCATCGTAACTGTAGAATAGAAGAACGCCTGATAGCGTGCAGCTTGCACAGACACATGGCGCATCGTTTCTGTATCTTTTTGAAATCCATCTCCAATGATACTTTCAATTACCATTGTCTTGATTGATCTTGCACCTGTAATACCTTCATTAAAGTCACTTGTGATTTGGGAGTTCAATTCACGAATATGACGATTCAGTTTTACAAGTCGTTTCTGGAAGAATGCGATGATGAATACTGCAAATGGAACAAGCACAAACACCATGCATGCAAGTCTCCAACTAATTCTTACCATGTTAATCATAACGAATAGAATATACGATCCATTCCAAACAACATCCATCATACGCCAAGACATGAGTTCACCAATCTTACCACTATCACTCATAACTCTTGCATGAATATAACCAACATTGTTTTGGTTAAAGTACGCAAAGGATAATTCCTGTAAATGATTGAATGAAGTATTTCTAAGATCACGATTCAAATCTAACTCTGTCTTAGATACCCAGAATACACTAATAAAGTTCAGTAAAACTTGAACAATCAATATTCCAATATAGAGTGCGATAAATAGTCCAAGTGTATCAAGAGTATTCTCTCCAACATAGTGATTTAATGCATACTGATTAAATAGCGGATAACATGAATCTACTAAACTCGAAAATAAACCCATTAGAATCATCGCAATGATTCTGTATTTATATTTCTTCGCAAATGGTAGAATCTTCGGAATGCCAAAGTATGGAAGTGATATATTTTTATTTTCTTCTTGCATACGTACCTCCCTACTCACTCTGTTGTGATTGCATTTCAAAGATACGACGATAAATTCCCTGTTTCTCTAACAGTTGTTCATGTGTACCTTCTTCTACAACCCTACCTTTATCTAAAACAATAATATGATCGGCTGCCATTAACGTTGTAATACGATGCGAAATCAAGATAACAGTCGATTCTGAAATATTATCTTTGAGACCTGCTCGAATCTTCGCATCCGTTTCTGCATCGACTGCAGAAAGAGAGTCATCAAAGATCATGATTGGCGGTTTACGTATCAACATCTGTGCAATCGCAGCTCGCTGCTTTTGACCACCAGAGAGTGTAACACCACGTTCACCAACATATGTGTTATATCCTTCTTTAAAATGTGAGATAGCTTCATCCAATGACGCAATCTTCGCAGCTGTACGTATTTCCTTCATATCTGCAGACTGTTTAGCAATCTTGATATTCTCCGATAAGGAGCGAGAGAAGAGATATGGTTCCTGTAATACCATACCAATATTCTGACGAATCCACTCCGCTTTCATATCTCTAATATCAACGCCACCAATCGTAATTTGACCATGATCATTCGGCAACTGATATAGACGGTCTAACAGATACATTAGTGTAGATTTCCCTGAACCCGTTCCACCTAAAATGCCAAATGTCGTTCCCGCTTTGATTTTGAAGGAAACATTTTCCAATACCTCAGTCGAACCATTTTCATACTGATAGGATACATTCTTAAATTCAATATCTTGTAGTAAATCAGGAGTAACCGCATTAGGCTTATCCTCTTCCATCTCAGAATTCATAATGTAACGTAAACGGTCGATAGAAATACCCGCCTTCGACATATTCGCAATTGTTCTTCCCAAAGAACGTACAGGCCATAACAATAATGAATTATACGCAATAAACGCAATGTAGTTACCTGCAGACATACCATTATTTACCGTGATGATAGCACCATAGGAAATAACCACTAGCATCTGTAAATTAGAAATCATGTCAGATGACATCCAGAACGCAGATAACAGTCGCATCAAATGCGTCCACATATTTGTATAGTGTTCGTTTTGTTTTTCAAAACGTTCACGTTCGTAAGCTTCACGTCCAAATGCACGAACAACACGTACACCTGTTAAGTTTTCCTGGGCAATTGATGATAGCTTACCTTCTTCTTCATCTGCAACTTCAAATGCATTACCAATCTTTGCATGGAAGAAGAAACTATAGCCTACAATAATTGGAATAAATGTGGATGTTGCTAGGGCTAACTTTACATTGATTGAGAACATAAAGAACAACACCAACACAATCAAGATAATGATACGCACAAGATAAATTAACTGTTCCGATAAGAAACCCTTGATAGTATCTACATCTGATGTACATCTTTGAATAATATCACCAGTATGATTTTCACTATGCCACTTAAATGGTAAATGCATGATATGCGTAAATAGGTCATCACGCATGGTCTTTACCAACTTCTCTGATCCCATCGCTGTAAAAGACTGGAAGAAGTAACGACAAGATACCGCAAGTAGCGCAACAATCACTACAACAATTGCGATTATCCAAAGGTTATGACGTAAAAACGCAATTCCACCAACCTTATCAACACAGTTCTGAATTAGTTCTGGTAATACAACATCTTTATGATCGATTACTGAGTCTACAGTAAATGCAATAATTCTTGGATTAATTAATTCTAATAACGAAACAAGACATGCAAAGAGGATAGACAAACCAAAATATACTTTGGAACCCCTTAAAAAATGCCATATCATGCTTAATTTCGTCGGGAATTTCTCCTTCGACATATTCTTTCCCCCTCCTTCTGATAAATTCATATTTTATCAAACATAACTTCAAATTGAAAGAAGGCTC
Source organism: uncultured Solobacterium sp. (assembly GCF_963517755.1). Taxonomy (NCBI): domain Bacteria; kingdom Bacillati; phylum Bacillota; class Erysipelotrichia; order Erysipelotrichales; family Erysipelotrichaceae; genus Solobacterium; species uncultured Solobacterium sp. The sequence goes on along the minus strand of NZ_CAUQGG010000009.1, from coordinate 81,155 downwards.
GAGCATCCTTTTTAAGAAACTAAAATAGAACCACCAATAAATTCACGAATAATCGAGTTATTTGCAATGATACTGTCATCATCAATCGATGCAAAGCAAGATAAGAATTGTAACATCCTCTGCGCTTCAGCATACTCAGCCTGGTCAGGCTTTACTTTTTCTAATAGTGGTGTTGCGTATTTCTTTAATACCGCTAGTTCATAAACACATTGGCTATTAAAGAATACGTCAGCTTCCTTATTGAATGGGAAGATATACTTCTCTTCACCATGACGTACAGATGGCCATGATGAAATGGTAACCGCACCATCGCGTCCGCGTGTGCGATTATCTCGAACCATTCTTCTTAACATGCGTGCATCTGTCGTTGGAATACGATGATGCGCATCAAGATTAATCTGTGTTAGAGGACTGATATAGATTTTAAACTTCTCACTATCATCAATCCCTTCCGTCAGTTGTGGATTTAGACCATGAATACCTTCAATCACAATTGGTTGTGAAGCATCAATGGAAGTAATTCTCTTACCAAATATCTTCTTGCCAGTAATAAAATCAAATTCTGGTAAATCCACTTTCTCACCATGCAGTAATGCATTCATCTGTGTTTCAAACAGATGAAGGTCAACTGCTTCTAATTCCTCAAAATCATATTTTCCATTCTCATCCGGAATCATTTCATCACGATTAACAAAGTAATCATCTGTTCCAAGATACAATGGATTTAAACCTATCACCTTCAACTGAATACATAGACGTTTCGCAAATGTTGTCTTGCCAGATGAAGATGGACCTGCAATCAAAATAATTCTCTTCTTCGCACTTTGAATTTGTTCCGCAATCATCGCAATTTTCTTTTCATGTAATGCTTCACTTAACATAATTAAATCTTTAGATTCTTGCTTTTCAATCATGCGATTCAAGTCAGACGCAAAACTAACCTTTAATAACTTCTCCCATTGTGTTTCCTCCGAGAATGCATCATATAGTAATTTCTGTTCCTCGTATGGAGGAATCTCGTCAGGATAGTTTGGATGTGGAAAACGCAATAACAATCCATTACGATAGCGACGTACTTCAAAGAATGGAATATAACTTGTGGATGGTAATGCATGTACAAAAGACATCATCTTTTCATCCGCAAGTGTAAGCACATAGACATTCTTTAAATCACTTGCGGTATTTAATAGGTCTACGCTCTTCTTATCTTTGACATCCTGTAGGAGTTGAATAGCACTATCACGGTCTACATACTCTTCTGTAATCTCTAGATCATCCTCGACAAGTTCATGCATACGTGTTTCAATTTCCTTCGCAAGATTATCTGTCACATTCCCAGCATGAATTACAGTAAATAATCCCTTGGATAATGAATTGGCTATCGTAACCGTCACGTTCTTACCCATTACATCATGAATCGCCTTCAAATATAAAAGTGTTAATGACGTTTGATAACAGGTATTGCCATACGATGCACGAATATCCTGTAGTTCTACAATATCACCTTCACCAATACGTTCATTAAAGTGTACATTCTTATGATTGATGAGTGCAGCGTAAATCCGATGTTCGGTATGTACTTCTTGAATCAGTTCCACAATCGTTGTATTTTTCTTTACTTCTAATTTCAGTTCTTTTTCTGATGGAAGAATGACTGTAATTTGACATGGTAGTTGATTTAACTTCTTTACTTCTTCCATCTCAAACGCAGTGATATGACAATACCCATTAGGATGCTTATCCAGATAATCCTGATGATATTCTTCCGCAGTATAAAAGTTTTTAAGTGGTTCTAGTTCCACAAAGAAACGATCATACTTCATACGCTCACGTGCATAAATTGGCTTAATCACGTCAAGATCATTTTCATCTACATAGTAAATACCCGTTTGATATTGTGTACCAATGTCGTTACCTTGGCGATTACGTTGACGTGGGTCGATGCATAAGAAGAATGCACGAATGATGATAGATAACGAAACTACATCCGGTTGATAAACCACCTTCACCGCTTCCTTATACCCTGTCTCATTGCGGCATACTTCCTCATATGTTGGATTCTCTGTGATGCCATTTGCGTATCCGGTGGTTGTTTCCACAACACCATCTAACGCTTTAAATACCTTTTCAACACCCCAGAAACATCCACCGGCAAGCACGATTGTCTTCTCATTTTGATCAAATGCATCCTGTACTAATTGTTTTGGTTTATATTCATAAACATACTCATCCTCATCTTGTCCAAGTCTTTCATATCCATTGTGTTCTAATACACGGATAGAATAAATATTATCCACATGACAATTTGCATGTATGCATGTAATACCATAATCTTCAATTAGTTTCTTCGTTAGAAGATAAACACTATTTTTCGCATATGATTGATGACGGTACTTCTCAACAACCATATAACCGATAGAAAGTTCCGTCTCATGAATATCGTAAATCTCAATAATACCCTTTAATTGTTCATCCTCTTTTCCAAAAATGCCAAGAATCACTTCATCCTTATCCTGGTAGGACTTTTCATAGTTTTCTATTGTTTTCGCTGCTTGGCGTTTTGTCAATCTTACTTCATATACATCCGAAAGGTATTTTGCGTCTTCCTGTACAAAACGACGTAATACTATAAACCCATCTTCATACTGTGGGAATTGTTCAAATAATTTCATTTCAAACACCTCAATTCTTTATGCTTATTATACCGCCTAACAGACAAAACAAAAATGGATATAACGTTTTGTCATATCCATAAATTCTATTGAAATAATTGTTTTGTAACATATGTGATTCCTTTTTCCGTTAAGGAATATAGTTGTTTTGCATCATTACGTGCAACATATCCTCGCTTGATTAATCTTTCGATACGATCATCTGTAATTTTATTTGACCAGTTGAGATGTTGATGAATTGTTTGATACCCTAACTCAATTGCATTTCCCTTGTGACGATAAAGATGGACTAGTAGTAAATCTTCACAGAACTTCTCATAATTGACAAATGACTTTGCCCATTGTCTCAACATACCATTTCGATGAAAGATAATACCCAATATTACTGTAATCATACCCACCAAACTACACATGCCAGAAACCGATACATTCCACAACATTGCGAAATGATATCCTAACCATGAATTAATAATCGCAAAGAGTATCGATACAAATATTGTAATCTTTAGGTCTTTTGTAATCATACATGCGGCAGCTGCAGGTGCCACAAAGTATGAAATCACCAACATACCACCAACACTATTAAACGCCACAACACAGGTAATCGATACTAGTACCATGAATACACGATATAAATATGTAACAGGTATTCCAATTAATTGTGCATACTCTGGATCAAATATTGATATCTTCAACTTCTGATAATTCACTAGTAAAAATATTCCGTTCATCGCTGTAATCACCAACATCTCAAATAACGACTTCGGCATGCCAAATTGTCGAATAAACGGTGTAAAGAGCGGATTACCCATTAATACAATTTCAACATCTAGATGGGTATTCCGAAAAAACTTTGTAATTAGTAGTACAGCTAAGGCAAAAAATACAGGAAAGACAATCGCTAAAGCATCATCACGTTCTACCAAATGATGCCGAGACAATTCTTCAACTAGCCAAATTGTAAATACACCAAAGATAGATGCACTAACGACCAACCATATGGAACGTAAATCTGGCACAAAGAAGAATGCGACTACAATTCCTAGCAATACAGAATGTGATAGTGCATCGGCTGTCATCGCTAATTTCCGAAGGATTAGAACAGGTCCTAGGATTGCACATCCAATGGCCGTTACCATTAGTGTTAACAATACTTCTGACATGATTTCGCATCCTTTCCAAGTTTTCTTTGTGCAATTAAACCATACTTGCCAAATATCATAGATAGGATTGTAAATATACCCATACAAAGTATTACCATTGGCCCTGTCGCAATACCACTATATGCTGTAGAAAGAAAGGTTCCTATAAATGCGGAAATTCCAGCTACACAAGCTGCGATACACAATACCCATTTAAGATCTCTAGAATGTTGATTTGCACAGATACACGGCATGGTTAAAAATGAGGAAATCAAAATTGCACCAATACACTTTAATCCAACAACGATAAACATCACCATCATCAGTAATAAGACACCACTTACGATAGGCATTGAAATCCCAATTGAACTTGCAAACTGTGGATCAAAGATACTAGCCACTAATTCTTTATAGAATAAAGCCAATAATACTGCTGCGATAATTGCACATATCGCAATCATGATGATATCTTCCTTCATGATAAACGCTGCAGATCCAAAGATATAATTCTTTAGTCCCGCTTGTGATGCACGCATGTAGGAAGAGTTTCCTTGTAAGTAACTCTTTAATACCATTCCAAGTCCAAAGAAACCTGTAAGGGTAATCGCGAGTGCCGCATCAAAATCAATCACACTATGCTTTCGAATCATTTGTATTGTTAGATACGCAAGAATACCAACTACCGCAGCACCGAGTGTTAATATCACAGAACTACGTACAGAAAATAACATGAACGCAATGACAACTCCAGGATAAGACGCATGTCCTACTGCATCTGCCATTAAACTTTGTCCCTTATAAACACTAAAACATCCTACAATCGCACTTGGAATTGCCAGTAATACTGTTCCAATCGCCACAACTAAGAAATCATAAGAGAATAGTATCTGTGTTAAATTTGTCATTTTGATACGTCTTTCTAATATTTTCTTCTGTTAATACATCATCGATTTTGCCATTGGCTATCACATACTTATTGATAAATATAACATGGTCAAAGTACTTCTTTAGCGTATGTAAATCATGGTGTACACAGACAATTGTCTTTCCTGCTTTTTGTAGTTGCTTGATTTTATCCATGATAATTTGTTCACTGGTTTGATCAACTCCCGCAAGTGGTTCATCCATCACAATCAAATCCGCGTCATGACAAAGTGCTCGAGCGATAAAGACACGTTGTTTCTGTCCTCCGGATAATTGTGATATCTGCCGATTTTCAAATTCTTCAAGTCCCATTTCATAGAGGGCATGACGAGCTAGTTCCTTATCTTTTTTACGCGGCCATTTTAACCATCCCAGACTCGCATAACGTCCCATTAATACTACATCTTTTACACGAATCGGAAAATTCCAATTCACTGCAGATACCTGTGGGATATAAGCAATCTGTTTCCGTACTTCCGCAAGACTTTTACCATCGATTGTTATCACACCTGAAATGGACTTGATAAATCCGAGAATACATTTCAATAATGTTGATTTCCCTGCACCATTTGGACCTACAATCGCTGTGATTGCATTTCTTTCGATATCAACATCCACATCCCAAAGGACTGGACTTTCTCCATATGAGACTGTTAAATCTTCAACATGTATATAACTCATATAGATGACTCCTTTACTTGAGATTTGATACGATGAGGTCAACATTGAAACGATACATATCAATATACGTATCTCCAGGCTGTCCCTTAGGTGCTAAAGAGTCACTGAATAATTCTTTTCCCTCTCCACCTACTACTGTCACATCAAATCCCTTTGCCTTACACGATTCCTTCAACTTCTCCATGCGTGCAGGGTCAGTTGTTGTTTCCGCAAAGATAGCCTTTACCTGATGTTCAACGATATACGCCGCAGTTTCTGCCATATCACTATTGGATAATTCCGCATCGGTACTAACACCCTGTGGTGCCTTTACGGTAATGTCATAGCGACGGGAGAAATAATTAAACGCGTCATGTGGTGTAATTAGAATTCTATGATCAGATGGAATCTGATTGAGTTGTTCACGATTATACGCATCTAGTTCATCCAACTTCTTAAGGTATGCCTGCAAGTTTTCTTCAATTTCATCTTTTAAATCTGGCAATTTATCCTCAAGTGCTTTAGCAGCTTCTTGCGTTGCTTGTTTATATAAGTCAATATCAAACCAAAAGTGTGGATCGATAATCGTTTCTCCATTTTCTTCCATTCGACCTACTTTTGATTCATCAAAGTTCTGCGATACAGATACCGCACCAATCGATTCAAGTAGTTCAACCATCTTTCCTTCAAAATGCAATCCATGATATAAAACTAAATCTGCATTTTGTAGTTTTGTATTATCTTCAGGCTTAGCCTCATAGGTATGCGGATCTTCTCCTGCCGGGATAATCAGTTGTGTATCAACCTTATCTCCTACAAGAACATTCACCATGTCTTCTAAAAATGAGGTTGTCACTACAACATTTAATTTATCTGATTTCTTTGTAGAACCTGTTGTCATACTTGATTTATTTCCTGCACACGCAGTCATCATAGCAATCGCTATGACTAACAATATTTTCTTAATCATAATTCCTCCATAAGTTAGTTTATACTAACTACAGTTAAAGAATACTGCGTTTTATAGTTAGTGTCAACTAACTTGTTTATAAACTTTTAGAAATTAATAAAAGATGGATGTTCACCCATCTTTTATTGCTTATTTACCAAATCTTTCCTTAAGACGTGCTAACGCATCGTCCATGGATACTTCTTTCTTTATTGGCTTATTTTGTTTTGGTCTTTGATTGTTATGCTTTCCAACAGCTGCTTTACGATGACGATATGCCGCATCACGTTGTTCTAATTGATCAAGCGGCAGTAAGGATAACTGTACACGATTTCTTGCTTCATCGATTTGATATACCCAAACCTTAATAATATCATTGACTGCCACACACTCAGATGGATGAGAAATTCTCTTCATCGACATATGAGATAAGTGAACTAAGCCATCTTCATGTAGGCCAATATCCACAAAGGCACCAAAATCTACTACGTTTCGAACTGTGCCAGATAACTGATCCCCTACATGTAGATCTGAGATATTCAGTACATCACTCTTAAGAAGTGCACCATCAAATTGTTCACGGTAGTCTCGTAATGGTTGACGAATCGCTTCTTCGATGTCCTTAAGTGTATATTCATCAATACCAAGTTCTGCTGTCTTTTCCTTAGGGAAAGAGATATCTGCTTCACCAAGTTTTGTAATACCACATGCTTGCATGAGTTTACGTGCGGCTTCGTAACTTTCTGGGTGAATGGATGTTTGATCAAGCGGTTCATCACCATCTGTGATACGCAAGAAACCTGCACACTGTGTAAATGCCTTTGGTCCTAACTTCTTAACCTTCAGCAATTGTTTACGGTTCGTAAAGCGTCCATTTTCATTACGATAGTTTACGATTTCTTGTGCTGTACCACTATTTAAACCAGAAATATGTGTGAGTAACTCTAGGGAAGCTGTATTTAAATCTGCACCAGTGCGGTTTACTGACTTCAATACAACCTCATCAAGTCTTTCTGCTAATGCCTTCTGTGGAAGGTCGTGTTGGTATTGACCTACACCGATAGATTGTGGATCAATCTTAATTAGCTCTGCAAGTGGATCAAGTAAGCGTCTTCCAATCGATACTGCAGAACGCTCTTCAACTTCAATATCTGGGAACTCTTTACGTGCTGCTTCTTGTGCTGACCATACAGAAGCACCTGCCTCTGATACGATTGCATAGGAAACATCTAACTTCTGTTCATGGATCAGTTCAGCGACTAACTTCTCACTTTCACGAGATGCAGTACCATTACCAATTGCGATAATCTGAACATGATACTTTTGGATGAGTGCTAGTAACTTCTTCTTAGAAGTTTCAATATCTTCACCCTTCTTTGAGAATGGGAAAATCTTACTAACAGTTAACATCTTACCAGTCTCATCAATGACCGCTAACTTACAACCATTGAAGAAACCCGGATCAAATCCTAATACAATTCTTCCCTTTAATGGAGCCTGTAAGAGTAACTTCTCTAAGTTCATAGAGAAGATTTCAATGGACTTATTCTGTGCTCTTTCACTTAACTCAGAGCGAATTTCACGTTCGATAGATGGGAATAATAGACGATCACAACCATCTATAACCGCTTCATTTAAAGTCTCTTCAACAATTGTTGTTTGGGCTTTAAGAAGTGTCTTTAATGCATTCTTCTTTAACTGTTCATCATCGAAGACAAAGGAAACTGTAATAACTTTTTCTTTCTCGGCACGATCAATTGCCATAATACGGTGATCTGCGAGTTGAGAAATCTTTTCACTACGATCGTAGTACATTTCATAGACTTTATTTTCATCAACTGCATCCTTCTTTAACTTTGTCTGAAGAACACCTGCCTGCATGATAGTATCTTTAAATGCCCAACGCTGTTTTGCGTTATCACTGACAACTTCAGCGATAATATCCTTCGCACCCTGAATCGCATCCGCAACGGAAGTCACCGTCTCTGATAAGTACTTCTCTGCCTCAGCTTCTAAGGAACCTTCGGTAGGTAGCGCAAGCATCCAATCCGCAAGAGGTTGTAAACCATTCTTGATCGCTGTTGTGGCACGCGTCTTCTTCTTTTGTGCATATGGGCGGTAGATATCTTCTACCTGGGATAGTTTTGTACATTCGATAACAGACTGCTTAATTTCCTCTGTTAACTTACCCTGCTCTTCAATTAGCTTCAGAACATTCTCTTTTCTTTCCGCTAATTTCTGTTGATATTCATATTGTTTCTGGATATAGAAAATCTGTTCTTCATCCAAACCCTTTGTGGCTTCCTTACGGTAGCGGGCAATAAATGGAACTGTATTTCCTTCCGCTAATAAAGATAGTGTATTTTCGACCTGACTGAGTTGAACTTTTAACTCCGTCGCAATCGCCTGAATGATATTTTCGTTCATGATGTGACTCCCTTCATCCCTACTATTTTATCACTGATTCACTTTATTTTAAAACTCTCGCAAAGAAACCAATTCAGGCTTTCTTTCAATTTAGATAAAAGTGAATAAATGTCTGAATAATATATTGACTTGTGGTCAAATTTTGAGTACGATTATGTCATGGATAAGACTATTATCCGTCACCCATAAGGAGGGGATATTAAAATGGAAATCATTATTATTCCAGCTATTTTCTTTATCTTAGCTATCGCACTTGCAGTATCATGTGCAAACATCGTTCCACAGGAAAACGCATATGTTATCGAACGTTTCGGTAGATATCGTACAACTTGGGATGCAGGTATTCACTTCAAATTCCCATTTGTAGATCATGTTCGTCGTAGAGTTCTTCTAAAGGAACAGGTAGCCGACTTCGCACCACAGCCTGTTATCACAAAGGATAACGTAACAATGCAGATTGACTCCGTTGTGTACTTCAAGGTTATGAACCCACATGATTATGCTTACGGTGTAGAAAATCCAATCATGGCGATGGAAAATCTAACTGCTACTACATTGCGTAATATCATTGGTGACATGGAGTTAGACCAAACATTAACATCCCGCGAAGCAATCAACTCTCAGATGTTACAAACAATTGACCTGGCAACAGACCCATGGGGAATCAAAGTTACTCGTGTTGAGTTAAAGAACATCCAACCACCAACAGCGATTCGTGAATCCATGGAGAAGCAGATGAAGGCTGAACGTGAAAAGCGTGCTGCTATCTTAACTGCTGAAGGTCAAAAACAAGCAATGATTCTTGAGGCAGAAGGTAAGAAAGAATCTGCTGTGTTAAATGCCGAAGCTGAAAAACAAGCTACAATCTTGGCTGCTGAAGCTGCTCGTGAAAAGGAAATTAAAGAAGCTGAAGGTCGTGCTGAAGCAATCCGTGCTATCCAAGAAGCTACTGCCGATGGTATCCGTGCTATCAAAGAAGCAGGTGCTGATGAGACAGTCATTCGCTTAAAGAGCTTAGAAGCTTTCGCTGCTGCTGCAGATGGTAAAGCAACTAAGATTATCATCCCTTCAGAGATTCAAAGTCTTGCTGGTCTTGCAAAAGGAATTACAGAAAGTATTAAAGAGTAACTATTATGTCAGATAGTTTTTTCCCTTTAATTCTTCTGACGGTTGTCACATCTGCTCTCTTAATTGGGCTTTCCAATAAGTTACAACAGGCAAATAACCAACAGAGAAAAACTTTCAACAATGACTATATTCCACCAAAGTCACCACTAGATATACCAGTACGTACAGTACCACGCCATGTTCCAAGTATCATGGAGCCAAATCATACAGATGATATCAATGGTAAAAACATTGTTCATCGTGAGGCACCAGAAAAAGGATATGTTGTTTTGAATGGTGTTAAGCGTAGAATTCACGAGTGCAAAGATTTATAAAAACATGAAAGCTAGTATGCATGCATACTAGCTTCTTTTATTGTAAAGATGGGATATATTTTAACAGTGCTTTTGCGATACCATCGTGATTATTATCATCTGTAATTTCATCAGCGATTGCTTTTACTTCCTCTTGTGCATTTGCCATCGCAACACCAACGCCTGCAAACCGCAACATTGTAATATCATTACCTGCATCCCCAAACGCAATACAGTCTTTGGCTTCAATCCCAAGCTTTGATAATGCACTCTGTAGTGCTGCACCTTTATCAATTCCTTGAGATGTCATCTCATAGAAGAAATTTGAACTAAACATCATAGAAAGCTTTCCTTCAAACGGTGCAGAGATAGCCTTATAATTTTCACGTAAATACTCGGGCTCTCCAACAACCAAAATCTTATTGAGTGGAAAGTCTACATAACTTGCAAGATCTTTAACCTCTTTGAGTAAATAATTGTTCATACGTGCTTCATACTGAAATCCATTAAATGTACGTCCTTTATCAGTAATCATGCAGTTATATACATCCTCAACCACCATATACTCATTTTCTACAATAATTGGATGCACATCAAATTGTTTCAAATGTTGCAGTGTCTTCGTTACTAACTCCTGCTGCATCGTTGTATTCACTAGAACTTCCCCAGTTTGGCAATCAATTACCTTTGCGCCATTAAAACAAAGAAATAATCCATGATGCTTATCCATTTCCAGCATCTTTCCATACTTTTCAATTCCCTTTGCAGGACGGCCACTCGCAATGACTAGGCGAATCCCCTGCTCTTGTGCTTTCATTAATACTCTTTTTGTTTCAGGAGTTATCTCCTTCTGATCATTTGTTAATGTACCATCAATATCTAATAAAATTGCCTTCATCATAAACCCCCCTTAACGTATTTCAGGAAATCCTTTTGTCACAAAATAAATCCATACCAACATCATAATCGGAACCCCAATCTGAAACTTTAAATGCTTTGTTTTATGATGAAAAATACGCATGCCTAAATATGCTCCATAGGCTCCCCCAATTGCGGCAACTCCTAGTAATGTCTTCTCAGGAATTCTCCACATGTTGTTCATCGCACGATATTTATCTAAACCATATAAACCAAACGCAATGACATTGATCACTGCTAAATATGCTAAAACTGCTAATGACATCTATATACCTCTTACTTTTCGTATGGTTATCATATAGTATCCATCCGTAAATTAGAAGTAATTTTTTTATGAATACCACACTGAAGTGTTATGATTAACACAACAATAGATTGGAGATTAACAATATGCCATGTACAACATTACTCGTCGGTAAGAAAGCTAGTTATGACGGTTCTACTTTAGTAGCACGTAACGAAGATTCCGGCGCTGGCGATTTTACCGCCAAGAAGTTTATCGTAGTTCATCCAAGTGACCAACCAAAAATGTATAAATCCGTTTTATCACACGTAGAAATTCCACTTCCAAATAACCCAATGCGTTATACCTGTATGCCAGACGCATTAAATGATAAAGGAATTTGGGGAGCTGCTGGTGTCAATGCATTAAACGTTTCTATTACAGCGACTGAGACAATTACTTCAAACGAAAGAGTTCTCGGTGCAGATCCTCTTGTAAAATATATTCCTGCTAAAGGCAAAGAAGGCGATGTAGATTATACCCCAGAAGTCGTTGGTGGTATTGGGGAAGAAGACATTGTTACACTTGTACTCCCTTATATCAAGAGTGCTCGCGAAGGTGTTCTTCGTCTTGGTGAAATCTTAGAGAAGTACGGCACCTATGAAATGAATGGTATTGCCTTCCAAGACATCGATGAAATCTGGTGGTTAGAAACAATCGGTGGACACCATTGGATTGCAAAGCGTGTCAAAGATGATGAATACGTTGTAATGCCAAACCAGTTAGGTATCGATAGTTTCGATTTAAAGGATGCCTTCGGCAAACAAAAAGAACACCTATGTTCAAGTGACCTTGTAGAATTTATTGAAAAGAATCATCTCAATCTAAATCAAGATAAGCATTTTAATCCAAGATATGCTTTTGGTTCACACTCGGATGCAGACCATGTATACAACACACCACGTGCTTGGATTATTGGTAGATACTTTAATCCAACAACTTATCGTTGGGATGGACCTAAGGCTGACTATCGTCCTGATTCCGACAATATTCCTTGGAGTTTTGTGCCAGAACAAAAGATTACTGTAGAAGATGTGAAGTATGTCCTATCTCATCACTATCAAGGCACACCATATGACCCATACGGAAAGCATGGTGATTCCTCACTTCGTGGCTCCTTTAGACCAATCGGTATCAACCGCAATAACTTCCTATCCTGCGTACAGATTCGTCCATACGCACCGGAAGAAATCCGCTCTATTGAATGGATTGCCTTCGGTTCAAATACATTTAATGCGTTTGTACCATTCTACGTAAATATCGATGAAACACCTATCTATACAGCAAATACAGAGAAAACTGTATCAACAGATAACTTCTATTGGGCTAATCGTATTATTGGTGCTCTTGCGGATGCACATTTCAGTAATACAACTTCCGCAATCGACCGTTATCAAAATGCAGTACAAACAAAAGGTCATCAACTCATCAACAAGTATGACTCTTTATTTACAAAAGATGTAGACCCTGTCACATTCTGCCAAACAGCGAATCAAGAAATCGCAGATATGGCAAAACAACATACAGATGACCTATTAGATAAAGTTCTCTTTACCGCAAGCATGGGTATGAAGAATAGCTTCTCGAGATCAGATGCTTAACCATCAAAAAGGCTCGTAACACACGAGCCTTTTATCGTTTTTACACATACATATATTCTATGCATGCATATTGAGATTATTGTTTCGAGAACAATACTTCCTTACAAACTTTAAAGAAGTTTGGCTTATTGCCATAGTTCAATGTTCCCCAACGATAAATACGGATAGATAATCTTGCGAATAAGTAAATAAATATAATTGTCAGTACCGTCGATCCAATGACTTCATACGCTGCAACTGTTGTAATCGCATTTCTAATCGGCATTACCATGACAGAGAAGAATGGAATCCATGAAGCAATTTTTACTACAATCGACTCTCCACCCTGTAAAGCAGACATCGCAATCATATAACTAGCAATAAACAAGAACATTACTGGACTTATCGCATTGTTTACATCTTCCATTCTTGATACGACAGAACCTAAAGCCGCAAAGATAAACATATACAATAATAGACCGAGAACGAAATAGAAGATATACATACCTAACATCGATAGATCAAACATCGATTTTGCAATCAAGAGAGCCATCTTTGGATACATTCCCTTGAAGATAAAATAGGAAACAAGCCCAGAAGTAAAGATGATGCCACATTGAATTACCGATGCGCATGTTACTGCTAGAACTTTACCAATAATAAGGTTCTTTGGATCAGTTGTTGTAATGAGCAGTTCCATTGTTCTACTGTCTTTTTCTCTTGCGACAGCTGTAGCGACGATAGAACCAAACATTAAGATTACAGAATATAATGTAATGATGTATACAAACGCAAGTAGATACTGTGTTGATGTATCACGGCCTAACACCTCTTCTTCCGCATTAATCTTCACATTCGTTAATGCCTGATACTCAGCGGTACTAATACCCTTCTCATTAAACTTTTGTGTGATGATATGATCTTTTAAAACTTCATTTAAAGGATCACCCATTCCACCTAAGAAGCCTTTATCGTGGAAATATGTCTTATAGTGATCGTAATCATAGATTACATATCCCTTTGATTCCTTACCACTCTTTACCGCTTCTTTTAAAGCTTCTTCTGAAGGATAAAGACTAGATTCATCAATGTTTAATGTCTTTGCGATATCTTCATTCGATACAAAGTATCCACCAGGAATGCTGTCATTGAGATAGGAAGCACCCTCAGAACTATCAAACTCAGTTGGCTTGTTAAAATAGTTGATGATTGCTGGAGCAGCACCACCACCGAAAGCGACAATTGCGAGTATTATCGTCGAGACGATAACTGCCTTCTTCTTTATTTGTTGGAAGAATTCAAATTCAAATACAGTTCTAAAGTTACGCATTTGTCTCACCTCCTACCTTATTTACAAAGATATCTTGTAGACTAGGAAGATATTGTCCAAAGGACACGACTTCATGTACGTGATTTAATAATTCCTGTAAAATTTCATTCGAAGTATAGTCGGTATTCTTTGTAATCAGATATTCCCCATCCACAAGCTGAAACTCTAAGCCAAATTTATTTTGCAAAATATCCTCTACAACAGTAGAATCCTCAGGATTTACACGAAGTACTAACTTATCTTGTCCCTCTTTTTTCTTAATTTCTTCCAAGTCACCAGTGACAATGATATTACCATGGTCAATTAATGTAATCTCATCACACATTTCTTCAACATATGCCATCTGGTGTGAGGAGAAGATAACGAGTTTCCCCTTCGCAACAGCTTCTTTAATCGCATCCTTAAAGATTTGAGCATTGACTGGATCTAAGCCCGAGAATGGTTCATCAAGGATAATAATTGCTGGATCGTTAATAAATGCTTGCGCAATCTGAATTTTTTGTTGATTACCTTTGGATAATGTTTCTAACTTTTTATTTGTATATTCTTTTAATCCAAAGTAATCAATCCAGTACTCTGCTTCTTCAGCAGCCTTTTTATTATCTGCCCCTTTTAACTTTGCAAAGTACGCCAATTGATCTTTTAGAGATACCTTTGCGTACATACCACGTTCTTCCGGCAGATAACCAATATGGTTTTGATTCACATCAAATGGTTTGCCATCTAACAAGAATTCGCCTTCTGTTTGTTTGAACACATTCATCAAACAACGGAATGTTGTTGTCTTACCAGCACCATTTCGTCCAAGGAATCCCATTGCCTTACCACTTTGTACAGTAAAACTGATTCCATGGAGAATTTCCGTCTTGTCAAAGGTCTTCTTAATTCCCTTTACTTCTAATATCATAATTACCCCTTTCATTTCCAAGGAAATACAATTGTTAAAACAGGAACACCCGTACAAAATTTCTATACGAGTGCCTCTTTATGATTTGATTATATTACTCATTTGACCAAAGGTCAATAAATATTATACAAAACTCAAATTTTGTCGCTACTTTAGAATTCCACAACCTAAATGAATACAATTTCCATCTAATAAATACTCTTTTATAACACGTTGTAGAGATGTTTCTTCTGCTAATTCACGATAATCACATTCCTTTGTTCGATACACGAAATCAAAGATATCCCTAATACAGTCATACCCTTTAGAAACATCAAATAATTCATAGAATTGATAAATATTTGAATCTTTTGAAACAAGTTGATGAATCTCAGGACTTAAGAGCCAAGAATCACAAACATATTGTGGTTTTTCAACCTTAAAATACCGCATGATAACATTTTTAGAAGATGTGATTGAATCGATTACCTTTAAAACCTCAAGTTTCTCATCGGATGGAATATGAATTCGTATGGTATGCATATCTACATATTCATACTGTAATCGTCCAACTTCCACAAGACGCACATTGATAAAGTAAGTTCCCCAAATCATCTGTGATATACGTATCGATTTTAATTTTCTTTGAACGATATCCTTTGTAAGTACTTCCTTCATCCTCGTCTTGTGGATAGATTGTTGTACCTCATCAAACTGATGCTTTTCCATATTCTTTTGGTGTAGTTGACATCCACATAGCAACGCAACACTTGTCACAAAAGGATGGACTGGCTGATGAAATAATTCTTCAGTGCTTTCAATTGACCAAAGTTGATTGATCTTCTGCGTTTTATCAACATATAAAACATCTAGAAGTTCTTCAAACTTTTGCATTAAGCCATTGTCAGTTTTAATAGTTTTCATGCATGCATAACATTGGTTACGATACCAATCATCATTGACACCATAATACGATAAGGCATTATCTATGATTTCTTTATTCATATAGTTCCACAATCTTTAATAAATCATCTACGACAACTGTATCTTCATAGCGTGGTGTTACTGGAGTATCTTCATCCAAGAATAGGATACATTTAATCCCAGCTTTCTTGCCTGCTTCTTCATCTAAACGACGATCACCAACATATGTGCAATACTCTGGATTTAACTTAAATTTATCTAGCAAATAACGAATTCCTTCTGGATCTGGTTTTTTCGCAAAACCATCATCACCGGTAATGGTATAACTTATATACTCCGCAATCCCTAAATCTTCCAAAACTTGTTTTGCGGTGTGGTCTTTATGTGTGTATACATAATTTCTAACACCCTTACACTTTAATAACTGCAGTGTTTGTTTAGCGTTCTTAATTAACTTTACTTGATCATTACCTGCATCCTGTAATGTTGTGTAATACTGATACACGATTTCAAACTGCAATCCTTCTTTCCCTGCAAATTCATGAATAAATTGATGTACAGAATGAAGTATGACATATTTACGAAGGTATTCACGGTCATATGTATGACCGTAATGCGTCATTGTTTCTTGTAAACTATCTAAAATTACATCATAGGAATCTAGCAGTGTCCCATCTAAATCCCATATGCATGCATGGATTGGTTTGATTGGTAGCCTTGTGTATACCTCTTCTTCATCATCATGGTGGATATATGCCCCATTTGCGAGTTGGACATGTAGAGATGCTGGATTATCTTTGTGAGAAGCCATATAAATTTCATCCTCACGAATCACATCTTTTGCGATATCCAATAATAGTGCTAATCCTTTCTTTGCATAACCTTGATTTCGATACGCCGGTAAAATACCATATCCGATATGACCTGATCCATTTCTCAAATTTTCATTAAGATAATGTCTTAACTTATATACACCAACGATATGATTCTCTTCCCACAGAAAATAATATGTTTGTGGCACATAGCCAGGTTTTAAATTGATTCCATTTGCGATATTAATTAGCTTCGGCATTGTTTCATGCATGAATGTTTCTTTATCAATTCCATGATATGGATTCATAAAGCCATTTTCATCTTCCGGTAAATCTTTGAACACCTGGTATATAGCATCCGCATCTTGCCAATTTAATTCCCGTATTTCTAACATATTTATTCCTCCTTGATTACTTTCGCAATAGAGCCATGACTTCCATGTAAATCTTTAGTTACGATAATACCTTTATGGATACGCTCCTTTAACTCTTTGACGTGTGAAATAATACCTACTAGTCGATTTTCTCCAGACAAATTTGTTAGTGTCTGTATTGCGTTATTGAGTGAATCTTGGTCTAATGTGCCAAAGCCTTCATCAATAAACATCGTATCAATTTGAATACCACCAGCTTGGGATTGTATTTCATCCGACATTCCTAACGCTAAGGCAAGTGATGCGATAAAGGACTCTCCACCAGATAAAGAACTTACCGGACGGATTGAGCCATTGCTGAAGTCGATTACGTCTAAATCTAATGCTTCATGACTTCTCTTATCTTTCGTACCTGCACTACGTACAAGTTGATATTGTTGATTAGACATCGATAAATAACGCTCATTTGCCTTATGAATCATACGATCGAGGTAGGCAATCTGAACATATTCTTGTAATGTAATCTTCTCTTTACTAGAGCGACCATTCCCCATCGCAACATCAGCCAGTTCTTTCAAACTACTATAACGAGAAAGCTTTATTTGATATGCATCACTTTCAGACACAATTTTCTTCTTTGTATCTTGCGCATCACTCTCATACATTTCTGTATTATGAATACACTTCAGTATCTCTTCTTGTTGTACTTGTAGGTTTTCAATTTCTGTTTGAAGAATCTTAAGTTGTTTCTGTTGATTTGGAATCTCATCAATAGATGATGACACCTTCCCCTTTAACATATCAATCTGTGCACTTACATAAACTAACTCATCCATTGCCAGTTTACTTTCATTCTCAAGTCGATTGATTTGTTGTTGGTATTCTAAGATTTGCTTTGTAATCATTGATATGCGATTCTTCGCTTCTGTTTCAGAAGTATACTTTAACTTTGCAGTAATTTCCTGTACTTGTTTTTGTAACTGCTCATATTCCACCGATAGCTTTGTTTGTGCAATTTGATTTTGACTCACTTCTTCAGATATAGCAGTTAATTTTTGCTGTAGTTGTGGAATTATCTTCTGCAATTCTTGATAGTGTTTTGACTGCTGTTGAAGTTGCTTGATACGAGTTGAAATTTCTTTTTCCTCTTTCTTTAGCTGTACTGTATGTTCATCGATAAACAGTTGTACATCTTCAAATGAAACTGTTTCTTCTGTAACAGACTTTAATACTAGTTCCAGCTCATTCTGTAAAGCATTCATCTTTAAACTAGCATCAGCACATGCTTTACTAGTTATCTGATATTCTTTTTCTGCTTGATCCACTTTCTTTTTATATTGGTTAAATTCTTCTTCCGTAACAAGCTTATTACTATGGCTGGCAGGACGAGGATGTTCTAAAGATCCACATACAGGACATGGTTCACCCTTCGTCAGTCTTAATGCTAGCAATCCTGCCTGATTTGCGAAATAGGATATTTGTGCATCATCATATTGCTTTTGAAGTATTACTTTTCTATCTGTACTTTCTTGGAGTAACTGGGTTTTCTCCTTCAAAGTATTAACCGCATTTTGATAATTACTTTGAATCATGCTTGCATGATGAAAAGCAGAAATTTTCTTTTCTATCTCTTCTTCTTTTAAAATAACTTTATTCAAAGATAATTCACTATCGGTTAATGTGTGTGCTTCCTTCTGCTTTAAAGCGATATCTTCATCCAACTGCTTCTTAAAGTTTGTTTTGGTTGCTAAATCTTTTGAAATAATAGAAATTTGTTTTCTAATCTCCGCAAGTTTTGTACTGAGCTTTGTTAAGCTCTCATATTCAGGTAACTCATGTTCAATTTGTGCTTGTTCTTTCTTTAACGCATCGATTTGAATATGATACTTTTCCCCATCATTCTTTACTCTTTCTGCGTAAAGATTAGCCTTCTCTTCCTTTGCTGGCTTTTCTTTCAATAGTTTTTCAAGTGATAGAAGATCTTGTAGCTGTTTTGTTTTCTCTGTTTCTTCTTTACGTGATTTCTGAAGTTGGTTTTGAACTTGTGCTTTTTGCCTCTGTAGTTTTTCTGTACTTTCTTTAGAACTAGCGATAATTTCATCCAATAAATCATATACTGGCTGAATATCATCCATCGCAAATGTTTCTAAAGTTTGCGCATATTGTTCTTGTAAAATCTCTGGCACACGCACATCACTGATAATCTGCTGTAAACGTAATTTTGCGTCATTCAGTGCGAGGTAACTTTCCTTTGCCATCTGATTTAAACGGTCCATCAAAACAGAGTACTTACTTGTCATAAACACTTTTTCAAATAACTTCCCGCGTTCTTTTGTGTCCGCATTTAAAATTTCAAGGAAACTTCCTTGCGCTATCATCGCAATCTGGCGGAATTGATCTCTCTTCATACCGAGTAATTGTTCAACCTGTTTGGTAACTTCTGTTGGTTTTACAATGCGTTCCCCATTTGGCAAAATGAGATATGCGTCTGTTGCCTTACTACGCTGTTTTACTTCACCATTTTTTTGGACATGCGTATAAGTATATTCAGGGCGTCGATAGATATGATATTCCTCGTCATGATAGACAAAATCTAATTCGACGTAGGTTTCAATCTCTTCTTTTGCGTATTCACTGCGTAAGGTCTTTACATCGCGAATATCCCCACTTGGCTTGCCAAATAAAGCGAATGTAATCGCATCAAAAATGGTTGTCTTACCTGCACCAGTATCCCCAGTAATCAGATAAACCCCATTTTCACCCAACTTCGAAAGATCAAGCTCAATCTTGGAGGCATATGGTCCAAAGGCAGAGAGCACTAACTTAATTGGTCTCATTCTTCATCCCCCTCTTTCCAGATTTTTGTCACAAGTTCATCTAATATCTTCTCTTGTGTATCATCGAGCCCATGGCCTGTATATTGCGCAAAGAAATCACCAAAGATTTCTTGTGGTGTTTGGTTCTTTTGTTTTGTATAGCTAATACCTTGTTCACTTTGTTCATATGCTGAATTTGGATATGAAATTCCAAGAATATTCGGATAACGTAAACGCAGTGTATTCATCGCATCAAATACCATGCGCTCATCTTGCAGTTGGAAGTATACGTAGTCATCATTCTTTACATTCTTTCTTTGCAGAATATTTGCAAAGGTATCTTTGATGACAACCACATCATGTAGAGGTTTTAAATCAACCGTGTAAACGGTTGTATTCCCCTTCTCTTTCATATCGATGATGGTGACTGACTTTGTTGTATTTGCTTCACCAATCGAATATTTCAGAGGTGTACCACAATATCGCATTGTATCTCGCAAGATTGTCTGTGGATGATGGATATGCCCTAACGCAACATAATCAAAATCACGGAACACATTTCCATCCACATTATCTGTACCACCAACGCTTACCTCTGAACCTTGTTCATCGGTTACAGTACCTGTAATAAATTGATGGGATAAGATTACATTACGTTCCTGTTGATTTAACTCAACTGTTTGTAATGCATGTTTTACTGCTGCCGTATATCCTTCTACAGCCTCAGTCTCATCCAAATATTGATTTACGTAGATTGGACGTATATATGGAAGACTGAAGAAATGAATTGGTCCATATTCATCTTCGATGGTAGTGCATGCAAGCTTACCTGTATATTTTCCAGTAATATGAATATTAGAGTCCGCAAATATCTCAGCCCCATACGAAAGTCTTGTACCATTATCGTGGTTTCCAGCAATCATCATCACATGGATATCTAAGTTCTTTAACTCCAACAAAAACATACTTAAAAGAGCGACTGCTTCTGAACTAGGGTTACCAGTATCATAGATATCACCAGCCAGTAATACTGTAGTCACTTTTTCTTGTTTTAGAATGTCAATGATTTGTCGCAAAATGTACTTTTGATCTTCGATTAACGAATATTCCTTGAGTCTTTTTCCTAAATGAAGATCTGATAAATGTGCAATTTTCATATTGACCACTTCTTTCTTAGCCGTGTAACGTTTGATTCTGTGCAATTCTAAATAGAATTGCAATAATCCAAGTGTAATTCGTAATTGAATTTGGTGCGTAGTACTCTAACAACAGAATACATGCATGTAGCTCTTTGGCATTTTCAGAGAAGATACCATATCCCTTTTGGTATTTTAAAAACGTCATAACTTCTTTATAGTCTTCCTGAATACAATCAAGTGAAACGCCTAGATTCGCTAAAATCGCATGCAATACAAAATAGTAATAGTTTACTGCGCGATCAAAGCTACTACTAGACGATTGAATAAATTCCATTGTTCGTCTTACTTTTGTGGTCGCTGTACCTTCACACAAAGCTAGGATATAAGATAATAATCTTGCATAGTCATTATCAAGTCGATATTCATGAATTAACAAATCATCCATGATAACTAGCTCATCAACCACATCATCCTTTAGATTTGGTGAAAGTGCTAGGAGTCCTGCATAAACCACATCTGTATCATTCGTCAAAAAGCGATGTAAATCTTTCATCTGATTATAAATGGAAAGAGCCTTATAATAAATGCTCTTATAATCAAGCCCCGGTAAACTCGCCGCAGTAAATGATAATAAACCAAGACCACTATTATCTGAAAAACTGCGGTTAAATTGTTCCTCAAATGCCTTGGCATGAGAAATAAATTCATCTGGCTCGATATCAGTCGCCGCAATCATCGCAGCATATATTTTTGGCATGTAAACACGATAAGGCGATGTAAATGAGAATGACTTACTAATAACTCGTTCGCAAATTTTGATAGCCTCATAGTTGATATCTTTTTCAAAGTGAGAATATATATAGGCGATTGCCACATTTTCCTGCTCTAACGAGAAGATATTACGACTTAGTTCACTTTTATCATCTACAAATTTTGTACATTTTTCTAATAATAGCTCATTCATTTCATTTACCCCTTTTAACTAATATTATAAGCAGAATATGACTTTCCCTCAATCAAAGTCATAAAAACAAGCCCTCTATAGAGCTTGTTTATCGTGAACTACGTTGGGCAAGTGCTTTCATTAATGCAATCGTATAAAGGATTGCATTTGTCAGTGTATAAATAGATGTATTATTTCCAACGTAGTAACTTAATAAAATCATACATGCATGTAAGGATCTTTCCGGTTTAGAAAACCAACCATACTGTCTACTCTTTTTTAAATACTCTATCACGTCATCATAATCTTTTTGAATTGTATCAAGCGGAATAGAAAGATTTGCGACTACTGCATGAAGGACATAGTAAATATACCCTATGCGACGATTCCATTTACTTGTACAAGATTCAATGAATTCCATCGCATTCTGAACCTTCTGCGTTGCAGTACCGTCACAGAAGGCGAGGGCATAGGAAAGTCTTCTAGAAAAATCCCTAGGTAGTCTATATTCATTTACAAGCAGATCATCCATAATAACTAGCTCATCCACAACATCTTCCTTAACATTTGAAGACATCGCCAGAATTCCTGCATACACCACGTCCAGATCATTTGTTAAGGAGCGTTGTAAATCCTTCATTTGGTTATAGATTGCAAGTGCCCTATAGTAGATGGTTTGATACTCTACCTGTGGTCTTTCCGCAGCACTAAAACATAGTACTCCAAGCCCTATCGTATCCTTAAATGTACGGTTAAAAAGTTCTTCAAAACTCATCACACGATTGACTACGATATCTGGTTCTATATTGGACACATCCATCATCGCCGCATATACCTTCGTTAAAAAACGGTATTGAAATGAGCTAAACGGAAATGAACTCTGGATGACACCTTCACAGTGTTCCAACATTTCAAAATTTATTTCTCTTTCGTTAGACATGTAGATAAATGCAATATCCGCAATTCCTTCTGGGCTATACAGGAAATATTTACGGCGTAACGCCCTTCGATTATCCAGGAATGTATTGCATTTTTCTAATAAAAAATCATCCATCAAATCCACCTCTATTTAAATATTGTATGTATAAATAACTTTTCATGCAATCCATAACAAAAAACAAGCCCCACTACCGAAGACTTGTTCATCGTAATTCTAATTAACGAAGTGAGAATACACCTTCTCCTTCATCTTCTAAAGTGAGGGAGAAGAAATGTGACATCGCCTCTACAAGATACTCTGTATCTTTTGCGCCTGCTGTTTCATAAGATGAATGCATCGCAAGTTGTGCAAGTCCAATATCTACTGTATTCAACGATACATGGGCATTCGAAATATTACCCAACGTTGAACCACCTGCCATATCAGAGCGATTTGTGAATGTCTGTACAGGAACATTCACAGCTGCACATACTTCTTTAAATACTGCCGCAGATACCGCATCTGTTGTGTACTTCTGATTTGCATTATACTTGATGACAATACCCTTATTCATCTGTGGTCTGTTGATAGGGTCTGCTTTTTCCACATGGTTTGGATGTACCGCATGTGCATTATCCGCAGATACCATAAAGCTAGATGCGATTGCGCGTTTAGCCTCTTCTGGAGTCTTACCACAGGATAACGCAATTCTTTCCAATGTATCTTCTAAGAAAGTGGAATCTGCACCTTGTTTTGTGCCTGAACCAACTTCTTCATTGTCAAAGATTGCCACAACAGGAACACTTTCACTATCGTTTGCGCCTAAAAAGCCATAGAGGCACCCAAATGCACACTGTAAATCATCTAGATGACCTGCAGATACAAATTCATTCTGATAGCCCCAAACAGTACCCTTTTCACGTGTATAGAGATATAGGTCATGACTGAGAATATCTTCCACCTTTACGCCGATTGATTCAGCCACGACTTCCATAAACTTACCCTTGGCATCTTCAGTACCAAATACTGGCAACATATCTACCTGTGCGTTATAAGTCGCATTTGTATTCGCTTCACGATTCATATGAATCGCAAGATTAGGAATAACTAATAAGTCTTTATCCACACGTACAAGCTTTGTAACAAGTTTTCCATTCTCCTTTACGATAACTCTACCCGCTACAGATAATGGGCGATCAAACCATGGCGCACATAACATACCGCCATATTTTTCAACGTTTAGCTTCACTACCCCGTTACCAACAATCTCTGGATTTTCTTTCACTTTGAAAGTTGGGGAATCGCTGTGTGCTGCCCCAATCATATATCCCTTATAGTCTGTTGTAGGAATACGGAATGCAATGATACTGGATTGGTTTCTCACCGTAAAGTATCTACCATCTATCTCAAGATTCCAAGAATCTGCCTCTGATAATTCACGATATCCTTGTTTTACTAATACCTTCTTTATCTCATCGATTGCATGAAAACAAGTCGGACTCTTGTGTAGAAAATCTAATAATTTTTCATTGATATCTACCATAAACTCTCCTTATATAAAGTTACTTATTTATTATAGACGAAAACCACCGTAATTGGTGGCTTCTCTATTTAGATTACAAAATTTCCATTTCTAAATACTGGCACAACCGTACCGTCTTGTTGGATACCATCAATATTCATTTCTTTTGTACCAAACATAAAGTCTTCATGTTGAGATGATTCATTTGCGCCTGCAGCTTTGAGTTCTTCCTCGCTCATATCCGCACCACCCTTTACGTTTTCAGGATATGGCATACCTAGCGCTAAATGACACGCAGCGTTTTCATCAAACAAAGTATTGAAGAATAGGATATTTGAATTTGAGATTGGGGAATCATATGGAACTAAGGCAACCTCGCCTAAGTATCTAGAACCCTCATCAAAGTCCAATAAATTCTTGAGTGTTTCCTCTTCTTGTTTTGCGCCAAAGTCAACAACCCTACCATTTTCAAAACGGAACCAGAAGCCATCAATCACCTTACCACTGTAACTTAAAGGCTTTGATGCGTACACGATACCATTTACACCTGTTTTCTTAGGCATTGTAAAACATTCTTCGGTTGGAATATTTGGGTCGAAGTAAACTCCCTTTGGCGTCTTATCCCCACCACCAATCCATATATGGTTATCCACAAGTTCTACTGTTAAGTCTGTTCCTAGTTCACTTATAAAATGCAACTGCTTGAAATTTAATTCTGTTAACTTGCGTGCATGTTCTACAAGTTCCGCATCATGAATGCGCCAGTTCTCAAGTGGATCACTATCTTCCGTAACACGGCTTGTCATAAAGATTGCGTCTTCTAACCTCTCAAACGCTTCTTCCTCAGAAAGATGAGGAAATACAACCTTTGCCCATTCCACAGAAGGAATTCCTATTACACACCATTGTCCTTCGTTATTCATTGTATACTTACGTAAGTCCTTCATCTTCTTACTATAAGCCATCTGGTATGTACGAACCTTAGATTGATCTACATCTTTTAAAGCACCAGGCATATCAGAATGAATGCGTAAATAACATGCGCCTAAATCATGTTCACGCTTTACCATGTCATATTTCCAATCTGGAATATCGGTTAATGTCTCTTCACTTTGATATGTATAATTTAGTTTTGCTAATTCCGTATCCGTCCAACTCATAATGACTTCTCTAGCACCTACGGCATATGCTTCTTTCGCAACCATGCGTACAAACTCATAGTCACGAACGGATGCGGTAATCACTAGTGGTTGATTGGGCTGTACATTTACACCACGTACAACTGCTAATTTCGCTAACTTTTGATACATCGCTTTACTTGCACTCATAAGATCCTCCTATTTTTTAAATAATTCGTCATACCCTGGAACTTCTTGAATATGACGCATAAAGTCTTTGGTAATAATGAATGACTTTGGTCCAAATGGATTGATTACAATAGAGTCATATTTCGTGGGAATTAAGTGAAAACACTCCTTGATATTACGCACTTCCATTTGGATTTCATCCTCTTCATATATGTTACTATATCGCAATAATGCATTCCAATCTGTAAATAATACCAATACCGCTTTATCTGGATCAACATTTAGACGAACTGACATGAATCGTTCATCATCGATGTTTTCATTTGTATATTTAATGAGATAATACTCGCTCATACAGATTTCATATACAAGTGTGCCAATATACTCTTGATTCATAAAGAACTTTGCATACTCACGTAAAATTCCACTTAAACCTGGATTCTCTATAATACTTGGATCAGCACTAGCTTGAATACTGCTGATAACACTATACTTCAATAAGAAATCTTTACAGGAATGATTGAGTTTGATTGTTACCACACGATTTTTTGCGGAAGATACTTGCTTATTATCACAGAGTATCTCCACAATTGTTGCGTCGACATCTCCCTTATCACTACAGTGAAGACATATCGCATCATTTACTTTCATTTCACCATAGACAAAACCAGTACAGATTGTATCTTGGTCACTTTCGACAACCATCATCGTATAGCGTCTTTCACCATTCAGGATCGCTTTCTTCTCAAATTGTTTTAATTCCTTTTGGTGTTTCATCTTTGTGTACTGCTGTTGTGCAAAGATAACCACCGCAATTCCTAAAGCAATCGTGGTTAAATAGATCTGCGTTAATTCTCTATTCGCATTTGTTCCCGATTGACTTACAACAACGTATGTCATCCCTATTAGACGTGCAATTAATACACCAACAATTCCAAAAAAGAATAGATTTTTTGTCCATGGCGAGACTTTGAGTCGGAAATAAACCTCATTTCGACAAGTTTTTCGATACATATATTCCGCCATGGCAAACGTTAGGATCGCAAGGATTCCCCAAAGAAGCGGAAATAGACCCTGGATAATCATCCATGGAGATATTGTAATCTTCTGAAATATAAAATTCAGATTATGAAAGAAGCCATATAGTCCTACTACATAACCAACCATCGATATTAACATTACTAAAATCAATAGATACTTTTTCATCGACTCCCTCCAATAGAACAAGTTTATCACAATCCCCATCTGAGGCTATCAAAATAACCACAAAAAACCAATAGAAAAGATATGGAAAGAAACGGTCCAAACGCAATACACTTCTTCTTACAAATATCCATCCACAAAATCGCAAGGAAACATGCAATGGATAACATCATCCATATCCTTCGAAATGGAAGAAATAAACTCATACAAGATAAAAGTTTTAAATCTCCACCACCAATGCATTCCTTGTCGAACAACTTCTGACAGAGAATCGAAATAATACATCCACCAACAAATATAACTAACATTCGTATCCATGGTTGTAGACTTATGTTATTTATCATACATGCATGTATGATAAATAACATGATGATACCGATGTGTATCTCATCAGGTATCTCCATGATGAGAGAGTCGATATAACATACACACCAAAGCATAGCGAACAAAAGAATCCTTATGAGTACATCCCACTTGAAAACATCAATATTCCAAACAATGCACATACATAAAAACCCTGTTAATATCTCCGCAAGAATATATTCTTTCGAAAGTTTTTTACCACAATAATGACATCTTCCCTTTAACCATACATAACTTAGTATAGGTATTAAGTCATACCAATGTAGTACATGATGACATGCATCACACTGGCTTCGTAAAGTATACCGTTTTCGAAGATACCCATGACACATACATAATAAAAAGCTTCCTAAATGGAAGCCGAATATTCCAATCCATATCCGATACATTTTATCACCCCATAAAATATACAGATATCATTTCTATATTCCTTATAATTTCTCTAAAATCTTATCTTTGTTAAATAAGATAACCACAACAGAAACTACTTGAATCGCCACTGCAAGTGCAGATACGACATAGTTTCCTTCTGCTAAAAAGTGACCAGAAGTACAGCTTAATAAAATCTGTATCCAACTAGAACACAATATCGCTAGAGAGAAATCTTTTAAACTTATTTTAGTATGCGCTGCTACATAAGGGATGATACCATTTGGTATCCCCGGTAACATACATGATACCGCCACAACAAAGATTGGTTTTCCCTCATTGATTTTCTTCATTAACCAGTTTTCTTTTGGTGTTTTATTATTCATCGCAATGCGGATAGACTTACCCACACCACGCAATATCGCAAACACCAAGACATTACCAGCAGTAAAACCAAGCCAGCATAGTAGGAAAGCTCTCCACCAACCAAATAGGAAGGCACCCGCAAACTGGATAATGACACCCGGTAAAATAACACTGACTACCTGGAGCACACTAATCATAAATAGTGCAATATAGGCACCATAATGACCCTGTCCTTGGATATATTCTGCTAGATCTGACTGATTTCCAGACTGTAATATCTGCCATACCTCTTGAACCACTGGCCCAAAAGCACGGTATACTAACCACCCAATGATTGCAATAATCACCAAGATTAATAGTATAATCGCAGGCTTTCTTAGTCGCTTGATTTTTCTAACCATGTTCCCCCTGTAATGAAATACAATTTAAAACAATAACATATTTTAAAAAACACGCAACTATATTTTCTTTAAATAATCCGACTTAACACTATGTTCCTTCAAGAAGTTTCTAACTTCATCAAACTGGTCTTCCTCAAAGAAAAGTGCAGTTTGAATCTTATTTCTCACAAAATAAATACTATTATCTGAACGTGAAAGCATTACCTGCCCTGCCTTATGGAATTTAATCAGTGAGCCCATCATTACAATGCCCTCATCTGATAATCCAGATTTCATAAAATAGTACATCACTCCCAAAATAATTGGAACGATGAATTGTACGATACGGAATATACCCTCATAACGTATAAAGCCAATCATCGCAATCGCAAGAAATAAGACAGGAATCATCCACTTCATCTTATTACCAACCTTAGTCTCTATCTTTACGGTATTTGAAACCATCAACATTCTCGCAAACGCAACTAACATCACTACATCAAATACATATAAAATCAAATTCTGAATATCCATACGTCCTCCGTATTCTTTATTCTATCATAAAAGGTTCTGCGCTTGCAGAACCCCATTTCATCTACTTCAACCAAACAACAGTCTTATCTTCTGTTGTTGTTTGGACAACATTGGTAATATTGAATCCAGCTTCCTGTAGAATCTTTGTCATCTTATCTACCGCAACCTCACCTGTTGCCTTAACAACAACCTCTGAGCCACGGTCTGTATGATATACAGCGATGTTTTCTACATTTGCATTTTCTTGTGCAAATAACTTCGTTACCTGTGCAAATACACCAGGTTTATCATCAATCAACATGACAAATCTTGTGCCTTGACGTTTTAAGCCCATTAAGTCAACAAATGTTAAGAAGATATCCTTTTCTGTAATAATACCAATCACGTAATTCTCTTCATCCACGACCGGTAATACATTGACCGTATTTTCTAACATCACTTGCGCAGCTTCTTCTAAGAAGACCATCGGAGAAACTGTATGCACATCACGAATCATGATGTCCTTTGCCTGTGTACGAGATAACAGGTAATTCAATTCATAGATGGATAAGGAAGTTGCGTTCTTTCCAGATGTGTCATTTACTAGTCCTTCTGTGATCAAACCAATCAGTTTATGATTCGCATCCACAACTGGTAAACGGTGGAAGTGATTTTTACCCATAATTTCTAGTGCTTTGGATAACGGTGTATCCGCAGTAATTGTAATGGGATTTGCCGTCATATGATCTTTAACGTACATTGTTTTATCCTCCTAGATAAACTTTCTGAACTTGCTCGCTAGCTGCCAACTCTTGGCCACTACCCTCTAATGTTATTTTACCTGTTTCTAGTACATATGCACGATCAGCTATCGCAAGTGCCATCTTTGCATTCTGTTCTACTAGTAATATTGTAGTACCTTGTTTGTTAATTTCTTCAATAATTCTAAAGATTTCTTTTACAAGTAATGGAGATAAACCCATGGATGGCTCATCCAATAATAGAATCTTTGGTTTAGCCATTAACGCTCTACCCATTGCAAGCATCTGCTGTTCACCACCAGATAAGGTACCAGCTAATTGTTTCTTACGTTCTTTTAAACGTGGAAATAACGTATAGACACGCTCTAAGTCTTGTGCAATCCCTTCCTTATCTTTTCTTGTAAAGGCACCAAGATCAAGATTTTCTTCAACTGTTTGGGAAGCGAATACTCTTCTACGTTCAGGAATCTGTGCAAGCCCCATTGTAACAATCTTATGGGCAGGAATCTTTGTAATATCAACTCCATCCAACAAAATAGAACCCTCTGCAGGTTTTAATAAACCTGAGATCGTATGCATGGTCGTTGTCTTACCAGCACCGTTGGCACCGATTAGCGTAACAATTTCACCATCATGAACTTCAAAGGAGATACCTTTGATAGCTTCAATCATTCCGTAACGTACAACTAAATTTTCTACTTTCAGCATATCATCACTCTCCTAAGTATGCTTTTACAACATCTGGGTTTGTACGAATTTCCTCTGGTGTCCCCTCTGCCAACAACATACCATAATTCAATACCGAAATCTTTTCACAGATACCCATGACAAGCTTCATATCATGTTCAATTAATAAGATAGCGATATTGAAACGATCACGTACCAGACGAATTGTTTCCATGAGGTTCTTTGTTTCCTGAGGATTCATGCCTGCTGCAGGTTCATCCAACAACAATAGTTTTGGATGTGCACCTAAGGCACGAATGATTTCTAACTCACGCTGTTTACCATATGGTAGATTCTTTGCAAGTTTATCCGCATCCTTTTCCAGATGGAATACTTCTAATAAAGATATAGCTTCTTGATCCATATCTTTTTCCTGTTTTAAGGAATTCGGTAGTTTAAACATACCCGAGAATAATCCATAACTTGCTTGTGTATCCAAAGCAGCTAAGACATTTTCTTTCACTGTCATATCTTTAAACAAACGAATATTCTGGAATGTGCGTGCAATTCCTAAACGAGTAATCGCATATGGCTTCATCCCATTAATCTTCTTACCTTCGAGCTTTACCGTACCATCCGTTGGTGTATATACACCCGTTAACATATTAAATACAGTTGTTTTACCAGCACCATTTGGACCAATTAAACCATATAGCTGACCTTCTTCAATCTTCATGGAGAAGTCATTTACAGCACGTAAACCACCAAAGTTAATACCGAGTTCATCAACTTCTAGAATATATTTCTTCTCACTCATGAATGAACCTCCTTATTCCTTTTGAAACGATGGAAAAACGCCTGCATTTGTGGAGCGTGTTTCACTAACATCATCAGAATTAACACAATAGAATATACAAGCATACGATAGTCACTTACACTACGTAATACTTCTGGTAGTAATGTTAATACACTTGCGGAAACGATAGAGCCAAAGATACTACCCATACCACCTAATACAACCATTACCAAAATCTCAATCGACTTATCTAATGTAAATACGCTCGGTTGTAAGAAGCCCATGTAATGAGCGTATAAAGCACCACCTACACCCGCAAAGAATGCAGAGTATAGGAACGTAATAATTTTATACTTCTGGGTATTGATACCAGAAGATTCAGCCGCAATCTCATCCTCACGAATCGCAATAATCGAACGACCATGTCGAGAATGAATTAGCGATAACGACAAGAACACCGTAATCGCAGCTAAAGCGAATGCCCATGTAAATGTAGTATTCTTTGCGATTGCGGAATAACCACCAGCACCACCCAACACTTTTAAGTTGATCAATACATTACGCACAATTTCACCAAAGGCTAATGTAATGATTGCGAGATAGTCTCCACGTAAACGTAGGGTTGGCAAACAAACAAGTAGACCTAAAATCATTGCAACGATACCACCAATGAGAATCGCAATCGGAAATTCAATAATAGGTAATAAACGCATCGACTTTGTGAATACCGCAGAAGCGTAAGCTCCCGCTGCCATAAAAGCCGCATGACCTAGTGCAAGTTCACCAAGGAAACCTGCTGTCATATTTAAAGATACCGTCAAGATTACATTGATACAGATTGTAATCAAGATACCTTGCCAATAACTCTTTAATACACCAATACGCATTAACACAACGAGCAAGATATATCCTAGTGCAGTAATGCCAAATTCGAGTAGGAGTCTGTTTTTTAAATTGAGTTTTTTCATCACTTACACCTTCTCCTTTACATTCTTTCCTAGAATACCTGCCGGTTTAAATACCAACATCAAAATCAAAATCGCAAATACAATCGTATCTGTTAACTGAGAGGAAATATATGCCTTGGTCATAGCTTCCACCATTCCAAGGATAAACGCACCAAGTACCGCACCAGGGATTGAACCGATTCCACCAAGTACCGCCGCAATAAATGCCTTAATACCAGGTAAAGAACCTAGGGTTGGATTAATCATTGGATAACAATTTGCATAAAGAATACCCGCAATTGCCGCAAGAGCACAGCCAATCGCAAACGTTAAGCTAATTGTAGTATCAACGTTAATTCCCATTAACTTGGCAGCGCCTTCATCCTCTGATACAGCACGCATCGCCTTACCCATCGTTGTCTTATTTACAAATAACGTCAATAAGATCATCAGCAGTACAGATACACTAAATGTAATATAATAGTTTGCCTGAATTGAAATACCACCAAGATTTAACGCTGGTAAAGTAATAAACGCATGATATGGTTGTGGGTTTGCGCCAAAGATCAATTGGAACAAATTCTGTAGGAGGTAACTAATACCAATCGCAGTAATCAATAATGAAATACGACTTGCGTTACGTAAAGGTTTATACGCAACTTTCTCCATTACAACGCCTAAAACAGCACATGCGACGATAGAGATAATGACCGCAAGCCACCACGGTAACCCAAACTTCATACTGATAAAACTAATATACGCACCGACCATGATGACGTCACCATGCGCAAAGTTAATTAACTTTGCAATACCATATACCATCGTATAGCCTAGCGCAATCAGTGCATAAATTGAGCCGATGTTTAATCCATTGATAAATTGCATAAAAAACTGATTCATGCATGTCCCTCCTTACCACAAATAACGAAATAGGGAGTATTGCCTCCCTATCTCAAAGTACTACTTCTTATAAGTTGTATATTGACCGTTCTTAATTTGAACGAATACTGGTTCCTTGATTGGGTCACCATTACTATCAAAGGAGATACTTCCCAAGATTCCCTTGTAGTCTGTAGATGCAATGCCCTTTACAATATCGCTAGCTTTAAGAGAACCAACCTTTTCGATCGTCTGTAACAACAACATTGTTGAGTCATATGCATTGATACCAAATGAGTTAATATCTGTACCGAACTTCTCCTTGTACTTCTTCATGATATCCTGAACACTCTCCATATCTGGTGAGTATTGGTTAATGAAGATGACACCTTCAATTGCGGAAGCATCGTTACCAGCTACACTAGTAGCTCCATCCCAACCATCAGCACCAACAATCTGTGCCTTAATGCCAAGATTTCTTGCCTGCTTTGCAATCTGTACATCCTTTTCATAGTAGTTTGGAACAAATAATACATCAACATCTTCAGCCGCAATCTTTGTTAACTGAGAACTGAAGTCCTGATCAGAAGTAGAGAACGCTTCAGAAAGAACAACCTTTCCACCTTTACTTTCGAATTCAGCCTTGAAAGCTTCCGCTACACCAGTTGAGTAATCATCATCACTGTTATAAATCATAGCAGCCTTCTTTAAACCTAATGTCTCATATGTAAAGTCAGCTACCTGCTTTGCTTGCTGTGGGTCTGTATAACATGCACGGAAT
The DNA here is from genome assembly GCF_963517755.1 of uncultured Solobacterium sp. Lineage (NCBI taxonomy): Bacteria > Bacillati > Bacillota > Erysipelotrichia > Erysipelotrichales > Erysipelotrichaceae > Solobacterium > uncultured Solobacterium sp. Next base: position 47,183 of record NZ_CAUQGG010000009.1, on the reverse strand, counting down.
ACATTTGGTCCACCTTCATCCGTAATATTAGCAGCAGTACCACTAGGTGTAATGATAGGAACACCAGTATCCTTACTCTGTACTGCAATCGCATAAGATTCACCTGAAACAGTACCACCAATAATACCTGCAACCTTTGTATCAGAAACAAACTTGTTATAGATATTTAACGCCTGTGTCTGATCACCTTGAGAATCCTGTACATCCACCTTAATGTTTGTACCTTTCGCAGCGTTGTAATCTTCAACCGCAAGTTTAACCGCATTTGTTACTGCCAGACCATATACTGCATAGTCACCTGTTGTTGGTCCTAATGTACCAATCGTATATGACTTCAAATCTCCAGCCGCAACATAATCAGAAGTTGTTTCTGTTGATGTAGATTTACCAGAAGATCCTTCGGATGCTTCACAAGCCGCTAGTGATAGAGCCATGAGTGCCGCAAGGCCACCTTTTACCAATTTCTTGAAACTCATCATTTCCACCCTCGTTTTCTAATCTCTTATTTAAGATGTTCTTATTATATTGATGTAAAAATTTAAAATCAACTATATTCAGAGTATTTTTACACATTTCTTTCACATTTGATGTAAATTTCTTTCAGAAATACAGATTATTTTTTCAATGTATAAAATTTACTCAAATTCACAAACTAATTATTTGTGTTCACCTAACACAATGCATGACACATGGAACCCTTGGCATGGATGTAAGAAGATTAGCGAAGGATGCGCAAACTGCTATATGTATTTTCTCGACCAAATACGTGCTCAAGATGGCTCACTCATCCGCTTAACAAACAACATGAAAAAACCCTTAGCGAATAATCGCAAGGGTGAATATAAGATTAAAAGCGGTGAACTCATACGTGTATGTATGACCTCGGATTTCTTCCTAGAAGAAACAGATGCTTGGCGTACACAAGCTTGGGATATCATGCGGATCCGCAGTGATGTAAAATTCTTCCTGCTAACCAAACGACCAGAACGTATACTCTCCTGTTTACCATCTGATTGGGGTGATGGATGGGAAAACATCATAATCAATGTTACAGCGGAAAATCAAAAGCGTGCTGATGAACGTATCCCCATCTTATTGGATTTACCCTTCAAACATAAAGGAATCATGTGTGCCCCACTCTTATCAGAGATACACATTGAACAATACCTATCCGACAAAATCGAACAAATCATCGTTGGTGGAGAAAACTACAGCGGTAGTAGACCTTGCCAGTACGAGTGGGTTAAAAGCCTCTATCACCAAGCCACCAAACACGATATTACATTTGCCTTCATCGAAACAGGAACACACTTTGTAAAAGATGGAAAAACATATCAAATCCCATCCAAAACCATTCAATCTAAACAAGCCTTCCGCTCCGGTTTACAACACCAAGGCAGAAAACACAAATATATTCTTGTCGACCAATTTAATAACTACATTCCAGAAGAGCAAAGATACCAACGACAATTTGATATCGACTGTACAGAATGCGGTTCTAAACTAATATGCAATGGAATTGAACTAGGATAATGTACGAATTCTACTCAAAAGTAGAAATAGAATCACACTTACAATGAATAGAATACTCGCTACCAGATACATTGCAAAATAAAGATTTATGACTAAACAAGTTGAAAGTAGTATCGGTAATCCAACCATAAATAAACCAGTCAACATCGTTAAGCCAACCTGTAAACCTTGCTTAATTGGAACAATTTCATTGTCCCAACTATAATTCGCAAATCGATAGTCTAGCGTAAATCCCAAGATTGCAGTAAAGAAAGAATATTCTAATGGAATAAGTAGCACCGCAATCATCTGTTCGACCGACAGCGAAAATCGTAAGAATACTGCGATGATTGCGCAAACATATCCTATTAGATGTAAAGATAATGTTACCGATATCTTACTAAATATAATATCTTTCATCTTGATTGGAGCAGTTTGAATAATCCATAGATTCTTCCCTTCTAATGATAAGGAAGAAGCTGAAGGGAATGTAAACGCCAACATTCCCGCAATCACAAGCGGAATATAATCCACCACATTTGCAGGAATTTGCGACACTTTCAACATGGAAAACAGCATTGTTGGTGGCACAAATACCAACAAAACACTCCCTATTACTAACATAATGACACCAAACCCCTGATTAATTACTGCTAAATACGAACCAAAGAAACGTTTCAATTCTTTTTGATATAACGCATGGAATGCTGAATGATGCTTAAAAGTTGCATCATGGTATATAACTCTACGTTTTGTGGAAAGCTTATGCAGAACTTCATATTTCCATGTAAGCATATAGAAGATTAATACAGAAACGACGATTGATATGCATGCATATAATAGGTTAGACTTCAAAAAGATCAAAGATAGTGGGTATATCTGTATCATTTGTAATCCTATCATAGTAGATAAACCGCCGGCACTTTGAAGCAGAAAGATTCCTACCATCAAACCAATAAACAATAAAACAGATAATAGTACTTTTAATACTGTTGTATGTTTAGCAAAAGATGCTATATAAAGAATACCCACACCAAAGATGATTGCAATTCCTATCGGTATTACCGGAACAAACACAAGAGAGAGAATACCGAATGCAAGCTGTAAGTATGCATGTGTAATAAGTACATGTACCACCATACCTGGCAACATCATTCCACAGGTGAAACAAAACGCAAAGATATAAACAATCAATAGTTTACTTGCGATAATATCTCTTTTAGAAACTGGCAGTGACTGCAACATGTCATAATCATTGCCCTCAAACAATAATGCATTCAACGTAAACAATAATAATGTTATTAAAGCGACACTCGTTAGCGACAACAAGCTTGCATACACATATTCAACAAGTCCTGCATGTATCAAGTTCATTGTTGTTGTGACAGAAAATGCACCAACATTTATTGCCATATAGACAATAACAACAACGAATAATACCGCTATATTACGTTTTTGTTTATTGTTTCCGCAAAAATCATTTATGGGTAGTGTATTTAAGAGTTTTGCTTTTGATAAATGAATGATTTGATTCATTATGCATCCACCTCCATAAAGAACTCTTCTAATGACTTTGTTCCCTTTACGGTATCCGTATTACCACATGTAACAAGTTTTCCTTTATGGATGATAGCAATTTTATTACAGAGTTTCTCTGCCACATCTAAAACATGAGTCGAGAAGAAAATTGTACATCCTTTCTGTGTCATTTCTTTCATAATATTCTTGAGTTCAAATGTAGCTTTTGGATCCAACCCTACAAATGGTTCATCTAAGATCAATATCTTCGGTTCATGTATAAGAGCCGCAATAATTGCAGTACGCTGTTTCATCCCATGTGAATATGAAGAAATCATATTTCCCAGGGAATCTGTCATTTCGAAAAGATTCCCATATGTTTGTATGCGATTTTTTCTATCTTCAGAAGACACATGATACAAATCAGCGATAAAGTTAATGAATTGATACCCCGTTAAATGCTCATATAAATCAGGATTATCTGGTATATATGCCACTTGTTGTTTACATAAGATTGGCTCACTTTGAATAGAATGACCATTTATTAAAATATCACCTTCATCAAAGCCATGAATACCAACGATTGCTTTTATGGTAGAAGTTTTCCCTGCACCATTAGCCCCAATAAAACCATAGATATCTCCATCAGAAACAGACAAAGATAAGTGCTCTACAGCAACTTTCCCATCATACTTCTTCGTTAAATTTTTAATTTCAATCATAAGTCTTCCTCCCGTAAGGTTTCTACACAGAACCTTTTTTTATTACAACATGGACAAGTCAGTTTTCTAGTACGATACGTATGTCTCGCCCAAAAAACCTCTTTTCCATTTGGCCTAAAAACGGTATGACATTCAGGACAGATATAGGCAACAATATGCATATATTTTTTGAATAAAATTGATCCAAAAATAATTATCAATATCTCAACAACAAGATATATCCACCACTTTCTGCTAAATAGCGAATATACAAAAAATGCACCTTGTATGATTCCAACTATGATTCCAATAATGAAAAGCTGTATCCGGTAATGTTTCAATCGCTCTTTCCGTTTCAAAATATACGCAATATTTGGCATTGATGCTTGTGTTATCACTGGTATTGCATTTAATTGTTCACGAAATGATTTTGCATCTTGAAGTTTTATTTTTTGTTCCTCAACTTCTTTCTCTATCGCAAATATACGTTCATCAATTAAAGCCTTTATTATATTCTCACCATTGTCTTGCTGATAAATACTGGCAATATCATCAATGGATAATCCTAGAGAGCGCAAATAAATTAATAATCTTAATTTTTCTACATCCTCGGAAGTATACATACGTCTACCACCTTCACTTAGTTCAGTAGGAATTAGTAGTCCTCGTTGATCATAATACTGAACAGTACGAACAGTAATACCACACAATTTCGCAATCTCACCTGTCGAATACATTTTTTGTTTATTTCTTTCGATAGTATCACGCATATCTCTCACCTCATAATAACAATAGTTTATCACGCAGCGTCACAAGCAAGTCATTTTTGAATTTTTCTGTAAAATTAAAAAAATTCCGAACAAAAGACAGAAATTTATCTTAAAAACCTCTTGCAAAGATAAAATTTAAATTATATAATCATAAAGCATTAGCGAGATGGTTTCTTAGCTCAGTTGGTAGAGCAACTGACTCTTAATCAGTGGGTCGAGGGTTCGAGCCCCTCAGAGACCACCATAAACAAAAGGGAAGTTCCGAAAGGTTCTTCCCTTTTATTTATGAGTAAGCTTTATTTCAATTTTATATGCATGAGTATTGAATGGTATTATCACCCATAAATCCAGCATTCACCTCGCTTCATTAACTTATGGATTCTATCATTGAAATATGATGTATAATAATTGCAACAAATATAAATGTTTATCTGTATTGAAAGGTGATAGCCTTCGTATTTTAAAATCAACATTCCCATAATCAACTCACAACATTTTCATTATCTTTCACCAAATATGTTCAAGCACATGGAGGTACTATACTACAATGCAAGAGTTAACAAAGAGTATTATATGCAATAATATTAGTAAAAAATACAATCATTCTAGAATTTTTAGTGATTGTAGATCTACTATCGCTCTTGCAAATATCACTTTTTCTGTTTCCCATGGTGAAATATTAGGAATTATAGGGAAAAACGGTGCAGGTAAAACGACACTTATTAAAATATTGTCAGGTATTATGGTTCCTGACAGTGGTGAGGTAGAAGTAACGGGAACCAACCCTTTTAAGAGAATTAAATCATACAGAAATTCCGTAGCAATTATCATGGGACAAAAAAGTCAAATGGACGAAGATATTTCCATATATGATAATGCGCTGTTTATGGCTTCTGTATACGGGATCAATAGAAAAACTGCGGACATTCGCATTTCCTCACTCTCATCTAAGCTTGGACTTACTACCCAATTAAAACAACAAGTAAGAACATTATCTTTAGGCGAGAGGATGAAAGGCGATTTACTTATTGCTTTTTTACATACTCCAACAATCATCTTTTTAGACGAACCAACGATAGGCTTAGATTATTCGACTCAATGCTCCGTTCGTTCATTTCTGAAAGAATATGTTAAACAAAATAATGCATCTTTGATTCTAACCAGTCATAATATTGATGATATCAAAGAACTCAGTGACAATATATTGATTCTCAACGAGGGCAAGCAATTATTCCTAGGTACAATTAGTGAATTATATATGATTGTTAAGCCCAAAAAATTTTTAGAATTTAAGATGGATGATGAAACTATAAAACAAGTAGAAATACAACAATATAACCAAAAATTCCTAGAAACCATAGGAAAAATACCTTCTGATAGATTAAAAGAAATTAACTTAGTTGATATGGACTTGAATGAGGTAATAGAGGAATTATATAGAAGGAGTAAATAGTGATTACAAGTTTGCTGAAGAATTCATTCAAACAATATGTCTCGTATCCTCTCTATTTCATTGGAGAAGTACTGGGATCTGTACTTTTTCCAATTGTGATTAATTGCTTTTTTATCATCAGTATTATGTCAACTACTGATATTAAAGCATATACCAATAGCGGAATAATCCTATATGTTATTATCTCTAATTTAACCTACGTGGTAATTACCATGGATGTATCTAGAGAAATTGCAAAAGATATCAAAGGGAATGGTTTAGGTCAAAAGCTGCTCTTACCAAAATGTTACTTTATACTAGTTATTTTCAAAGCTCTAGCAAAAATGGCTGTCCGCATTATTTGTGTATATATCCCGATTTTTACAGTAAGTATATTTGCATTGGGAACTTCTAATATACTCACATGCATGCTAAAAGCTATTCCATTCTTACTATATGCATGTTCGATTAGTATTTTGATTTCTATCCTAATTGGATTATCCGCTTTCTATTTCACAGAAATATGGGGGTTAAAAGCATTTATTTCATTCATATCTTACGTTTTATCCGGATCATTATTCCCTTTTGACTTAACTCTCAAATCAATTCAAAAAATACTTTTATTGACGCCATTCCCATATATTAGTTATATACCAACAAAAATTATTACCGATTCCAATTTCTTAATTGAGCCATTTATGTTCATAATTCCACTTATTTATATCATAATTTTTTTAATCATCTCCATATTTATTTGGGGAGATGGAATAAAAAAATATCAAAGTTGCGGAGTGTAATATGTTTCAATATATAGTATCGTGCTTACGATTCTCATGGAAAAAAACCACCGTTTATAAGGCCAACTTAGCAAGCTGGATGCTTGCCGATTTAGGCATGTATCTTTCTACTATCTTTGTATACCTTTTATTAGGAGGAACTGTTTTCCTTTTTGCTGGCTACAACAACTCCCAGATGCTCTTGTATATTAGCAATAGTTTTCTCATTAATAATATCTATTCAATTTTATTTTCGGAGGCCATTGATACTATATCTATTGATATTCGCAATGGCAAAATGTATTATTCGCTTTTAAAACCTTTACCTTTAACAGTATTTTATATTGCAAAAAATCTGAATTTGAAGTCTCTTGTTATTACTCCGTTTTTAATAGTTTTTAATGTATATTGTCTTTACCTAAATCACATTTCGCTTCATATAATGAATTTCTTATTCCTTCTGGTAGCAGTATACTCAATGGGTGTAATATTTCTATTAATTATTTGTCTTGATTTTATAGGACTTCGATCGGAAGCTATTAATCCAATTATGGTAGAATTACTAGAATTACGAGATCGACCTGATAAAATTTTTAATACTTTTATTCGTAGTATTTTCATCTATATCATACCTATTTATTTAACAAGTGCTATTCCTACTAAAATGATGATTAAAAACTGTAATCTGATTGAAAACATATACTTTTTCCTTTTTCCTGTGATTGGAACTGTTTTATCAACAGTTTGTATTAAAAAATCAATTAAATACTATACCTTCGGGACGGAAGAGGTATAATTCTTCACAAGAAATTAAACCAGCAATTCACTAAAAAAGATCATCTATGAAAATAAACGATACTTCAACAATCTGTTAATTTAAAGAATAAAATACTATGCTTATTTCATTTTTAAATTTAATGTTTATTGTTTCCGCACTATTTTCATGTGATCTTTTTTTACTTCATTAAAATATCTGCGTTAGCTTCATTGTGAATCTGTTCTGAAATATCGCGCATCGTGATAATCGTTACTGGTATTAGATAGAGTACCGCGCCAAGCCATGCACTTTGATCAGCCCACGTAATCGCATTAAATCCAAAGTCTGCTACCAAAAATACACAGACGGCTGTTCGACAAATCATTTCAACAACACCACAATAGATTGCACGCATCGCATATCCTAATCCTTGAATACTCATACGCACAACATTCAAGATACCTAATAACCACCAAGCATATCCCGCTCTTCTTAGATATAAATCTGCCGCAGATAGTACTGTTTCATCACCTGTAATAAATAAAGTACTGAGTACTTTTCCAAATAGAATCATGAAGATTCCTGCTAGCACACCATACGCAACACCAACATAAGTACCCTTACGCAAACCTTCTTTGATACGGTCTTCTTTCTTTGCGCCGTAGTTTTGTGAGACAAAGGTAGAAACAGCAGTAGCCAAGGCATCAAACGGACACAACAAGAACTGCTTAATCTTGACACCAGCAGTAAAGGCAGAAACATACACTGTTCCTAGAGAGTTATTTGCTGATTGCATAATCATTGAACCGATGGCTGTGATTGAATACTGTAGGCCCATCGGAATTCCCATTATCAATAATCGCTTTGATAGTTCAGGATCAAACTTTCTTTCTTCTGAATGAATATGTAAAATTGGAAATTTTATCACAATTAAAATTAAGCATAAAACTCCTGAAACTGCTTGTGAGAATACAGTCGCAATCGCTGCACCAGCAACACCCCACTTCAAGTTAATGATACAGAATATATCCAAAAAGATGTTCAGTACAGCCGAAATCGCTAAGAAGATAAATGGTGTTTTAGAGTCACCGATTGCACGTAGGATACTCGATAAGTAGTTATATAAAAGTGTAAAAGGTATGCCAATAAAAATCACAATAATATAGTTATATGTATCCTGATAGATTTCAGCTGGAACACGTAATAAATCCAAGATTAACGGACAGAAGAAACAGGTTGCGGCAGTTAGGATAACCGCAATAATGAAAGTCCAGACACAACCTTGGAATTCAAATCTCTGCATTCCCTTTGGATCATTTGCGCCAAAGCGTTGGGCAATCGGTACCCCAAAACCTGCCATTGTACCAATACAAAATCCCAATACCAAAAACTGGACACTGCTGGTCGCACCAACAGCTGCTAGCGCTGCAGGACCTAGTGTTTGTCCTACAATTGCGGCATCTGCCACATTATATGTCTGTTGGAAAAGATTTCCTAATAAGAGCGGAATCGCAAATTGTAATATCAGTTTTAAAGAGTTTCCCTCAACCATGCTTTTTCTCATCACGTTTTCCTCCCTTCAAAGAATAATGTTCATTATATATCAATTCATTCAAAAAAGAAGAGTAGATTTTGAATTTCTACTCCTCTGTTTCTGCTTCAACTTCTTTGATAACGCATTCATCACCTTTTACAAGGTATGTCTCTTCACTACCGCAATATGGACATATTCTTCCATGTTTTACTGTCTCATATTCCTGTTTACACGATTCACAAAATGTCACGGCAGGAATTGTCTCTAGTTTTAATTCACACTCTAGTAATAGAGGATACTTTACTTTGAAATAATCCCAACAATCTACGAAGTAATCTGTCATGATACCAGACACTTCACCAACCTCTAGGGTTACTGAGCCATATTTTGTGACCTTGTTTTCTTCTGCCATTTCGGTAAGAGATTTCGCAAGGTGTGTAACGATTCCCATCTCATGCATGGTTATTTACTCTTCTTCTTGAATAAAATCTTAAGCTTACGTTTTGCGGCGTAAGGAAGAACAGCCTTAATCTTATCTTCACAACGATACATTCTAGATGCATCTGGTAAATCTCTTTGTAGATGAATCGCATCAAATTCACAACGTGTTGTACATAGACCACAACCAATACACTTATTGAGATCAACGAATGTCGCACCACAACCCAAACAACGTTTTGCTTCTGTACGAACTTGTTCATCTGTAAATGCCAAACGCATATCGTTGAATGTAGCCTTTGGATTTCCTTGTTTATGTCCAGGAATTTGACGCTTGGCTGTATCAAACTCTTCTAATACAACATTATCCTTATTTAATTCAATGAAATGACGTAGGTCACGGTTGATTGTCATAGATTGTCCTGGATGAACGAAACGATTAATGGAATCCTCTACAATTCTACCAGCCGCAATCGCATCAATCGCAAATCTTGGACCTGTATATACATCACCACCAACAAAGATATCTGGGTCAGCAGTTTGTAATGTGACTGGGTCAGCCTTAGCAGTATTGTTGCGATTGAGTTCAACCTTTGTTCCTTCTAAGAGTTTGCCCCATTCAATCGATTGACCAATCGATAGTAATACATTCTTGCATGGAACCGTGATGGTTTCATTTTCATCGTATTGAGGATTAAACTTACCATCTGCATCCTTTACAGATAAGCACTTCTTAAATACAACACCCGTAACATTTCCATTTTCAGTTAGGATTTCCTTTGGACCCCAGCCATTCATTACAGAAATATCTTCTTCCTTGGCTTCTAGTACTTCATCTCTAGCTGCAGGCATTTCCTTTTCACCTTCAAGGCACAACATTGTGACTTTGCCTTCTGTTAAGCGAACAGCAGTACGTGCTACGTCAACTGCAACATTACCACCACCGATAACAACTACATCACCTTCTAATGTATGTCTTGAAGCTTCATTATTTGCCTTACGCAAGAACTCTACACCTGTTTGAACACCATTTGCGTCTTCACCAGGAACACCTGTCTTACGTCCACCCTGGGCACCAATCGCAATATAGAATGCTTTATAGCCTTCGCTGCGTAATGATGGGATTGTTGTGTCCTTACCAATTTCAATATTGTATTTAAACTCAACCCCCATCTGACGTAGGACATCGATTTCAGCTTCGATAATATCTTTTTCTAAGCGGAAAGATGGAATACCATTCAGCAACATACCACCTGCACGGCTTTCCTTTTCAAATACTGTTACAGGATATCCATGCATACGGAGGTAATAGGCAGCTGAAAGACCAGCAGGACCAGCACCGATAATCGCAATCTTATATTCATCAGACCACATTCCACCATCGTCCTTTTCGCATAAAGGAACGAAGCGTGTTTCGGCGTTTAATTCTTGTGCGGCGATGTATTTCTTGATTTCATCAATTGCGATAGGTTGATCAACCTTACCGCGTGTACATGCGTCTTCACAACGACGATTACAGATTGCACCACATACCGCAGGGAATGGATTATCTTGCTTGATTAGTTTAAGGGCATCCATGAATCTTCCTTCAGAAGCCATCTTTACATATCCTTGTACTGCTAAGTGAGCAGGACAAGCAGTCTTACATGGCGCAGTACCTGTGTCATAGCAGTTAATCTTAGAAGTTTCGCGATAATTTGGATTCCAATGGTCTTCGCCCCATTCTGTCTCATCTGGTAATAATGTTGTTGGATACTTGATTGCACCTAAACTTGTACATAACTTCTGACCTAGCTTCGCAGCCCCAACTGGGCAAACTTCAACACACTTACCACAGGCAACACACTTTTCTTTCTCGACATGTGCTCGATATGCGGAACGAGATAGGTTTGGTGTATTGTACAACTGTGATGTACGTAATGCATTACATACACCAGGTGCACAGTTACAGATACCTACAATCTTACCTTCACCATCAATATTTGTAATTTGATGTACAAAGCCATGACGTTCACCACGCTTTAAGATTTCTAAGACTTCATCATAGGAAACATAATGTGCTCTACCACGGTCAACCTGATATTCAGCCATGTCTCCAACACCAATACAGAATTCACCATTGATTTCACCAGAGCCTTCACCACGCATCTCTTGTTGGCGACGGCATGTACATTGACTGATTGCGTACTTATCATACTTATCTAACCAGTGACTCAAGTGTTCTACAGATACGGATTGATTTACATGTTCAATTGCTTTTTCTACAGGAATAACATGCATACCAATTCCACCACCACCAAGTGGAACCATTGGTGTTACAGGTTCTAGCGGCATCTGTGTCATTAAGTTAAAGAATGTCGCAAGGTTTGGATGAGCTTCTGTTAGTTCATCATTCATCATCATAAACTCAGCAGAACCTGGAACGAAAATAGGTACATTATACTGCTTCTCGTTCTCTGGATTTTCACGGTTCATCTCAATCAAACCAATCCAACAGAGATGGTCAATCATCTTTTGTGTTTCTTCTAGCGTCATGTTATTTTTCTTCGCTAGAACTTCTGGTTTATATCCAACACGAGTCTTCTTGAATGATAACATGAACTTTACTTCATCTTTTGTAAGCAGTTCATCTAGCATCCAATATTCTGGATCTTCTGTTTTAACAGAATGCGTTAACTTTGCCTTGATACGGTTTGTAATCATGCATGCAAGGTCAAGTAATAGTTTCTCCTTCTCTGGATCTGCAGCTACATAGTTTGGATCTGGAATGAAGTCACGTTCATTTGTCATTCTCTTCTTTGGGGCAGTTGTCATAATTATCTTCTCACTTTCCACTCACCTGTTTCTTCTCGTAACCAGTTGAGCCACTCTTTCATACCCTCTTTGGTTTTAGCACTTAGAGGGAAAATTTTAATATTTGGGTTTAAACGCTTTACGCGTTTGATACACGTTTCTAAATCAAAATCAAAATATGGTAGCGCATCAATCTTACTGATGACTAGGGCATCACTCTTTTCAAACATTAATGGATATTTGAGAGGTTTATCATCACCTTCTGTCACACTTAGAATCATGACATTCTTTCCAGCACCCGTATCATATTCCGCAGGACAAATTAGGTTTCCTACATTCTCTAAGAATGCTAGGTCAATGTCGTGTCCCTTCATCGCATCAATACCTGTCTTTGTCATCCCTGCATCCATATGACACATACCATCTGTATGTACCTGTACTGCAACAGCGCCTAACTGTTCAATTCTTTCCGCATCAACCGCAGATTCAATATCTGCTTCAAGAACTGCAATCTTTATCTCAGATAACAACTGTATCGTTGAACTTAGAAGTGTTGTCTTACCAGAGCCTGGAGAACTCATTAGATTGATAAGAAGCGTCCCCTGTTCTTTCATCTGTGCACGTAGTGCATCTGCATCCTTTTCATTTGATGCGGTTATACTCTTATGGAGTTCTATGATTTTCATTCCACATTCCTCCACGCTTCAATACGCATGCGTATTGCATTTATCATGTCAGAAAATCCTTCACCAGTTTTCGCACTGATTGGATAGAATTCCATATTTGGATTTAGCTTACGAACATGGCCCTTACAGCGTTCTTCATCAAAATCAAAGATTGCCTTAGTATCGATTTTATTAAAGAGTAAGATATCGCCTACCTGAAACATCAGTGGATATTTTAGCGGCTTATCATCACCCTCGGGAATACTTAGAATAACTAATTTTAAATTCGCACCAGTATCAAACTCAGCTGGACATACCAAGTTACCGATGTTCTCCAAGATCACAACATCTAAGTCTTCAATGTTGAGTCTATCCATTCCGCGAGCAGTCATATCTGCTGTCATATGACAACTACCACCTGTATGGAGCTGGATTACCTTTACTCCTAGATTAGAAATTGTCTTTGCGTCCACATCAGAATCGACGTCTGCTTCCATCACACCTACACGGTAATCCTTCTTCAACTCCTCTATCATTCTGACAAGTGTTGTTGTCTTACCTGCACCTGGCGAAGCCATCAAATTGATTAGATATACACGATGTTCTTTCAATGTATTACGTACTTTTTGGGCTTCCAAGGTATTATCTGCACTCAATCGTTCTTTTGTCTCAAAAATCTCGTACATGTTTACTCCTTGTTGTTTGTTTCATTTATTTTAATATTTAATTAGTTTTTTCACAATATAACAAAACACTACAAAATCCCATGAAAGTCTAAAAAAGAATGCCATTTATTGACATTCTTTTCTTGTATGCATGGTTTGATAAAACTAACCAAAAAAGATATCGATGAATATCATCGATATCTAGTTGTTACTCAATTCCTGTAACTGTATAATCTTCTGCTTCAACAGCTTTACGTAACTCTTCATTAGATACTTCTTTATTTAATGTTACGATAGCCTGCTTACTAACATGTGATACTTCGGCAGATGTTACACCATCAATCTTTTCTAGTGCATTCTTTACAGCCTTTTCACAATGACCACACACCATACCTTCAATCATAATCTTCTTTTCCATTTGTTTTTCCTCTTTTCTTTCTATATGTTTTTCTTCAATATCTTTATCAATCTTAAATAAATTCAATCTTAAAGCATTCATGCATACTGTAACACTTGATAGAGCCATCGCTGCTGCACCAAACATTGGATTCATCGATAAGCCAAATAAACCAGCTGCTAATGGAATACAAATCAAGTTATAGAAGAATGCCCAGAATAGATTCTCTTTGACATTACGTAGTGTTGCACGACTAAGTCTTACTGCTCTAACAACATCGGTTAAGGTTGAGTTAGACAATACGATATCTGCGGAATCAATTGCGACATCAGTACCTGCACCAATCGCAATACCAATATCTGCTTTTGTCAGTGCTGGTGCATCGTTGATACCATCACCAACCATCGCAACTTTTCCTTGTTTTTGAAGTTCTGAGATAACTGCTTCTTTTCCATCTGGTTTTACACCAGCCACAACGCGGTCAACACCTGCAACCCTCGCAATCGCACTAGCAGTACGCTCATTATCACCCGTTAACATAACTACCTGCATACCCAGCTTCTTTAGCTTTGTAATTGCGTCGAATGAATCTTCCTTGATTGTATCTGCAGCGGTGATCATACCTATGAGTTTTCCATCTTGCGCAAAGAATAATGGTGTCTTACCTTCACTTGCATATCCATCTGCTTTTGCTTGAACATCAGATGAGATATCTGCGATTGTTCGAATATAACTCATCGAACCTGCTTGTATCAAATGATTGTTGAGTGTCGCTTCAATACCGCTACCAACTACATTCTTAAACTGTTCTGTTGGTAATACTTGAATGTTTTCTTGTTGGGCTTTTTCAACGATTGCTTTCGCAAATGGATGTTCCGATTTCTGCTCTACAGAATATGCGATTTGCAGTAAATCATTTTTACTCATATCTCCAATTGGATAGATATCTTTTACTGTTGGTTGTCCAGTTGTAATCGTTCCTGTCTTATCTAAGGCGATGATATTCATCTTTCCCATTTCTTCTAGAGCTTCAGAAGTCTTAAATAAGATACCATGTTGGAAGCCTAAACCGTTTCCAACCATGATAGCTACCGGCGTCGCAAGTCCTAATGCACATGGACAAGAGATAACTAGTACAGAAATTGCACGTTCTAGCGCATATACAAAACTGGCTCCTGCAAGTAACCAACCAATCATCACGATGACGGAAATGACAATGACTGCAGGCACGAATACTGCTGAAATTTGATCAGCTATCTTTGCGATTGGAGCCTTTGTGGCAGCCGCATCACTTACCATTTGAATAATCTTAGAAAGTGTCGTATCTTTTCCAACATGCGTGGCCTTCGCTTGTAAATACCCAGAGATATTTAAGGTACCTGCACTAATCGTATCATTGACACTCTTATCCACTGGTACTGACTCACCTGTTAGAGCAGATTCGTTGATAGAACTATCTCCAGAGACAATCACACCATCTACCGGAATACTTTCACCAGGTTTTACAACGAAGATATCGTCCAACTTCACTTCATCGATATTGATGATTGTCTCAACACCATCACGAAGGATGGTAGCCTTCTTTGGCGCTAACTTCATTAGACTCTTTAGTGCATCTGTTGTCTTACCCTTGGATTTTGCTTCTAACATCTTACCAATGGTAATGAATACCAGTATCATTGCGGCAGATTCAAAATACAACTGACTATGATAGAGTGGCATCAGTTCCATGTTCGCTACACCATCTGTAATCTGCACTGTCATCACATACAATACATAGACCGACCATGCAAAGGATACAGAAGAACCTAATGCGACTAATGTATCCATGTTTGGAGAACCATGCATGAATGACTTAAATCCACTGATAAAGAACTTCTTATTAATAACCATCACAATTAATGTTAGAAACATCTGTGTTAAACCTAAACCAATATGATTGTGATTTAGGAATGCTGGTAATGGCAAGCCTAACATGCCATAGCCCATCGTGATATACATTAGGATCACTAAGTAGCCTAGTGAATACCATAGACGCTTCTTTAATTTTGGTGTTTCATGATCCTGTAAAGCTTCCTCTTCTGCAGAAACACTGGCTGTATCTGCTTTTTCGGTAGTAGTCTCTGACTGTAACTTTGCACTGTAACCCGCATTCTCGACAGCTTTTATAACCGCATTTGGATCTGCACTACCTTCAACTCCCATAGAATTTGTTAGTAGACTGACTGCACAGGATTGTACACCATCTACCTTGGATACAGCTTTTTCAACTCTGGCTTGGCAAGACGCACAAGTCATACCTTCTACAATATATTTTTCCATAAAACCTCATTTCTAATTACTTCATTAACTTTTGAAGTACTGTTACGAGTTCATCTATCGACTCATCTTTTCCTTGTCGTATATCTGTTGCGACACAACCACGAATGTGACATGCCAATAACTCTTTATTAAAACTATTTAGTGCACTTGTAATAGCGGATACCTGAACCAAGATATCTGGACAGTATAAATCATCCTCTACCATCTTCTGTATTCCACGTACCTGGCCCTCAATACGCTTTAATCTAGTCACAAGTTTCTTCTGCTCATCTGCAGTTCTTTTTTTATGTTTCACTTCACATTGATGCATCTCACACCTCCGTTTTACATATCTGTTATATACCCCCGCAGGGTATATGTCAACTGATATTATCTCAAGAAAAAAAACGTAGATTTCTCTACGTTTAAAATTTCGCATTGAATCTTCCCATATAGGCATGGTAATCATTAATCACTTGGTCACACCATAAGTCAAACTCAGGATCTTCAATTCTTGATTCACTATGTTCCCAAATATATTGTGTATAAAGTTCAATTCCCTTATCTAAATTGATCAGACATTTAAAATCAGGAATTAGTGTATCTCTTACGATATCCGTATATAGATTAGAGAATTGCTTATCCCCAGCAATCTGTTCGGAAAGAGGATACTTTGTGCTCATCGCAAGTGTTTCAGATGCGATATGTACTTTCTGTACTTTACGATTCAATGCCTTTCCTAATGAATCGTAAATCATATCCCAGGTTACAATCTCTGGATTAACAAGGTTAATCGAACGATTGATTGCATTCATATTTCCAATCAATTGGATAAAGTTATACGCAAAGTCAAAGCTGTGCATCATATGCCAGATGGATTGGCCATCTCCATGGATAATGACTGGTTTGTCACTCAGAATTCTCGATACAACACTCCAGCAATTCTTACCCTTTACACTCAATGGGAAACGGTCAAAGCCATACGTCTGTGAAGGTCTAACGATAGTGATTGGAAAGCCCTTCTTCGCTGCTTGGTTGAATACATCTTCACAAGCCGACTTATCTCTTCCATACTGTGATAACCGGTTCTTCTGGACAGAGTCTTCATTGAGAATGAAGTTATTTTCATGATTGAATACCACGACAGTGGAGATAAAGATATATTGTCTTGTATGGTTTTGGAATAAATATACACGATCTTTTGCTTGATCTGGTGTATAGACCACAAAGTCAATAACCGCATCAAATACAGTACTTCCAATAATCGTCTGCATCGCAGCTGTATCATTGGCATCACAGATAATATGATTAGCCATTACAGGTAATGGACGATGTCCACGATTGATAACGTATAACTCGGTATCTCGACTCTTCGCTAGCATTCCTAGTACAGCCGAAGAAATGACACCAGTACCTCCGATAATTAAAATCTTGCGCACGCTCATCCTTACCTCCCCACTATCTAAAACTAGATACAACTATTATATAAGAAAACCCCATAAAGTTGTTATCAAACATTACAGGGTTTTCTTTTAATGTATCGTAGATAGCCAAGGGTTATTTGGGTCTGGATCTGTTGGGTCCCAACCACGATTTGGACTTGTCACATCAATTTTCGTCTGTTCAGGAGTACCTAACGGTCCTGGGTTTTGCGCATCATCATAAATTTCAACCGTCACACCTAGTGGACAGTAATCATAAATCCACTTTACATCTTTCACCGAAAGACGTACACAGCCAAGTGAAGCTGATGTACCTAGCTTATTAAACTCTTCATACTCCAAATCACTTGGATTCTGCGTAAAATACGGAACCGAGTGAAATAGAATATCATTTACGATATCTGTTACATACTGGCCATATACATCTCCATACAAAGGACGCCAACGACTGCGATTAAAGGTTTGGAATACACCTGCAGGTGTCTCTGGCCCCACTGAACACAACATCGCTTTGACTGGCAATGTACAACTTCCTGTTGTTTGGTCATACGCGTAAATCGTAACCGTATTGAATACACGATTGACACCAATCTTATATGGCGTACTGATTGTAGGGTCTACAACTGTCACATAAGTTATATCACTCGCTTCAAGACCATTTTTATCTTTGGCAGTTACAGTGACAGGATAAGTACCCATTGTGTTTGTGTCCACAGTTCCACTCATCGTATACGTACCATTTGTTAGTTCCATACTATACGATAAGTTACCATCAACAAGATCCTTTACAGAAGATACTAGTGACGTTACTTGAAATGCATCCCCTTTATTTACCGTAATGGCAGAATCCACCATCGTAATGATTGGTGCTGTATGGTCTTCAACTTTTACAGTATACTGATACTCCTTACGAATATCCTTACCTTTTAAAATATATGTAATTGGATATGTACCTACTTTGTGAGTATCTACAGTGCCATCCACTTCTACCGTACCATGAACATCTGTAATGATATCCTTAGGGTCAAAGTTAGTACCGTACTCAACGTTGAGTTTCGATTCATCAATAGATAATGAAAAACCTGTAAAATAATTACGTACGCCATCAATTAACGAGGACAACCCCAGTAATAGCACACTACCAATTGTAACGAATAACATCGCCACAGCGATAAGCACCAACAGTAACCTTTTTGTATTTACTTTTCTTTTTGGTTTATTCATTTTCATCCAATGTATTGTAGCACCACTTTTCAATTTATGCATTTCTTGCGCCATATAAAAATGTATATGACAAAATGTGTTTTGTTTTAACAACTTATGCATTTATTTGTTCATTTTTCTTGCTGTAGACTACTTATTCTAATATAATTGTTCTGTTTTTAATTATTGAACTAGAAGGAGGACCAATTCAATGAAAAAGACTGTTTCTTGGCTATTAAGTATTATGCTTGGCACTTTATTAATCTTTACAACAACTCCATCTACAACCGTTCACGCAAGCAACGATACACTACAGCCATTTTACAACAATCCATTAAATCCAAATCCAGATGCGATTTACACAGGCGGAGGTGTCGAATATTTCTTCCGTTATGCCGCAATCGATAACATTACAGGAAATAGAGCGTATTCCTCTACAAACTGGAATACAAATTCCACTATTAACTGGTATACAACTGTTCCTAACAATTCCGATATTTACAACAGAGACTACGCACATGATTTAGCTCTTTGCGGACAACTAAACAACGTCACAACAACAGACGCAAACGTAAATATTAAATTACAACTTCCTTATTATCCAAGTAGAACATTAGTACCAGATCCAGATCGTCTCACTTCAAATCCAACAACAGGTACTTACAGTTCTACTCTTAGAGTGTCATACGATTCTCCAGCAGGAAACTATACGTATGATGAAATTCAGGCTCTTCCAAGTTTTGATTGGTCAACAGTTACTTCCATTAATTTCTATGGTTCTATCCGTGCTGGCGAAACATTAACTTTGGATATTCCAATGAAACTAACAACAGATGAACAAGTACAGATGAGTACAATCGTTTACTCTTATTCACCTGCACGTGAAGGAACAGCTGTACAAGCCGTTTCTTCTGCTTACAGATATAAGGTAGCCGATAAACTACATGGTGTATTTATCGGTACAATTCGTGAGAGCGGCTCTACATACCGTCAAGTTCCAGCGAACATCCAGGCCCTTATGCCTGCTGTGAATTCATCAAATATTCGCTTCAACATGTTCAGTATGATGTTATCACCAGTTGACTTTACACAACCAAGTGATGGTCTTGCGTTCTCCAATACTAGCTACTCTATCAATAACGAACCAATCTTCGCTGCTGTTAAGGATGAAGGTTATAGTGTACAGCGAACAAGTGCTGGAGATTTGATGACATCTTATCGTTACCTTCTAGGCTCAACTGGTCTTAACCTGATCGATACAGATGGAAATCCATTAACGACAGATACATTTGACGCAGCCGCAAATGTTCAACTCTCTCCATTCTATGTTGAATTAGTTAAAGTCTTAGATACACAAGATATCACACTTCATGTTGGTGATTCTTGGGATCCATTTGATAACTTAACATATCATCAGTTTGGTAATACAGTTATTAATACAAGTGATATTAGTATTACACATAACAATGTTGATACAACAACTCCTGGCAATTATACAATTACGTATTCTACAGAAGTAGCGCCAGGTAGATTTGTCACAAAAACTGCAAGCGTAAGAGTTTTAGGAAATTCCAATGTAAATTATTCCTTCGTTAGTCAAAATGGAGAAGTATTACCTTCTGCGGTTACAGATTTACTTCCTTCTGCCGTAAACGGAATCACACCTGGAACAGTTATCACAGCACAAGCACCTGCACAAACAGAAATCACAGTTTCTAATGGCAAATGGGTATTTGTTGGCTATGACCATGATACTTTTACAGCAGATGGCACTGACACCACATTTATAGGTACATGGAAATTTATCCTAAACCAAAATACTGCTGTTTCTCCACAAACAAGTGACCATACAAATATTACTGGTTATATTTTCCTACTTGCTGGAGCAGTGATTATTCTATGCTTCGCAGGATATCGTAAATTTGCTTCAAAAAAATAAAATCTAACAAAAAGAGCTAGGACATAATGTCTTAGCTCTTTCTACACTCTATTTATCGATAAATTTTTGAATCGCCTCAAAACCAATGAGCTGTTCAATCCTATCCTGGTGATAGACCAACATCGTAGGCGCAATCATAATTCCTAGATTTCTACAGAGTTTCATATTCTTCTCTGCTTCTATAACTTCATACGCGAAGTTTTTTTGTGCCATATATTCTTTGATGAGTTTACACTTTGGACAGTTTTTTGTTGTGATTAATTGTGGAAGTTTACTCATCTTTCGTTAACAGCCTCTTGGTATAAATAACCTTCAATTGGATAATCACGATTGCATGTATTGAGTGTGATATATGGAATTGTATAGTTTTCCATAATACGCTCTAAAAGTATCGCAATCCCTTTTGCGTCATACTCATTCTTCGCAAGACGTACATTAAAGATGGTTCCACCAGTATAGATTTCTTGCATGCGATTCTGTATATCTAAACGAGTAAATAAATCTACATTTCCATCGATTGGTAACTCAGTACTACCTGTGTAGTATGGTGTATCACCTTGCATCGCAATCACCATATCAGGATATTCATTTTTATCCTTTAACGCAAAGCGATGTGAGATATCTCCTGCCGCTACTGCTTCAATACTAAAAAGTTCATGGTGGTCTGCTTGATATTCCTTTAGACGCTTACGCACATGCATGAGTACATTCTCCGCAAAGTCCTGTGCCTCTTCTGTTTCTAAACTCTTTTGGATCCACTTTGCATTCATGCATGCTTCATTTATACCTACGATTCCAATCGAAGAAAAATGATTATCAAAGGTACCAAGATAATGCTTGGTATAAGGATACAGCCCCGCTTCTAAAAGGCTTGCAAGAACTTGACGCTTTGTACTCAAAGAGCGAGCAGAGATATCCAATACCTTATCTAGATGTTTCAGGAAATCTTCTTCATCTTTGGCAAGATAAGCAAGTCTAGCCATATTGATCGATACAGTCCCAATCGTTCCGGTATTTTCTCCATACGCAAATAAACCACCAGTCTTCTTAAATAGTTTCTTTGCGTTAAAATGAGTACCGCTAAAGATACTACGCGCATTCTTCTGCTTTAAATCTCCATTAATAAAATTCGCAAAGTATGGAAGACCTGTCTTTACAGTAACTTCTAATAACAATTTTGCATTTTCACTATTCCAATCAAATTTCTTTGTAATTGCATATGTTGGAATCGGGAATGAGAATATATTTCCTTCCGCATCACCTTCTAAGATAACTTCAAGGAAGGCACGATTGATGATTGCCATTTCATCCTGACAATCACCATACGTAAAGTCTTGTTCCTCGCCACCAACAATCGCTGGACGCTTCGCAAGATCTTCAGGAACTGTCCAATCAAAGCAGATATTCGCAAACGGAGAAATCGTTCCCCAACGAGATGGTGTATTTAACCCATAGATTAATGTCTGCATACTCTGCTTTACTTCATCAAATGATAAATGATCCATGCGTACAAACGGAGCCAGGTACGTATCAAAGGATGAGAAGGATTGCGCTCCTGCCCATTCATTCTGCATAATCCCAAAGAAGTTTACAATCTGATTACAGATGGTTATCAGATGTTTTGCAGGAGCGGAAGAAGTTTGCTTAGCCACCCCACCCAAGCCTTGTTGAATTAACTCTTTTAAAGACCACCCTGCATTACATCCTGTTAACATATTCAAATCATGAATATGAATATAACCATCACGATGTGCATTAGCAACCTCTTCATCATATACTTCACTCAACCAATAATTGGTGGTGATGGAGGCTGAGTTTGATAAAATCAAACCACCAACAGAGTACGTTGTATTCCCTTTACTGTGTTGATTTCCAGTATTGATATAATTATCCACAACAGAATGATAATCAAATGTTGTATTTGTAATATTACGTACATTTTCACGCTGTTTACGATAGAGAATATATGCCTTTGATACATCCGCATATCCAGATTCGCTTAATACTTTTTCTGCACTATCCTGAATCTTTTCTACGTCAATTAAGCTATTCTGAATCTTAGGTTCAAAATCACTGGTAATACGTAATGCAATTAAATCGATTACGCTATCGGTGTATTCACGATCACATGCATCAAACGCTTTACGAATCGCACTTGCGACCTTCTTGATGTTAAACGCTGCAGTACTACCATCTCTTTTCTTTACACGATACATCACTTACACCTCCTTCGCTAATCTTAATTCCACAGTCTTCACATACGGTTCAACCGCTTTCTTCATTTCTACCATCTCTTCAGCAGTATATGCATGCAGGTCAGGTTGAATCACTGAATCCGAAGATACAAATTGTTGTAATACATAATGAGCATCACTGCCAATAAACTTGGCAATCTTTATCAAATCATCAACCGTATGAAATTCCTTTACAACAGTTGTTTTAAATTCATGTTCTACTTTATATTCTTGCAGTAAGCGTACGCTTTCTGAAATTGGATGTTTGTATTCCATATCCGATTTTAGACCACTGGTTAGCGGATACTTCTCGGCACTATTCTTCATATCTAGTGATACAAAATCCACCAGGCCTTCTTCCAATAATACTCCAAGCTTCTCATTGTTTGTGCCATTGGTATCTAGCTTTACTGCGTAGCCTAGTTCTTTAATCTGGCGAATAAATGGGATGAGTTCTTCTTGTAATAATGGTTCACCACCACTGATGACAACACCATCCAATAAGCCACTACGCTGATTGAGGTATGAAAGAATTTCCTCTGGTGTGATATAGCGATATTTCTCAGGAATAAACACAAGATCTTTCTGATTACAGAATGGACACTTCATATTACATCCAGCTGTGTAGATTGTCGCCGCAACTTTTCCAGGGTAATCCGTAATCGTTGTCTTCTGTAAAGCACCAATTTTTAATGTATGAAACGCAGTTGGCTCACTAGATAAAATATTACGAGAGTTTTCACAGGCAACATTTAACATCTCCTCAAACTGGTCGAAATCGACACCACTAGCTAGTGCTGCACGACATTGATTACGGAAATCATATACAGCCGTCATCATCGCGGATGCTTTATCAGTGGTATGTAAATGCTTCATGCGGTGGTCTTTTTCATCCTGTACTGCACTCACGTATCCCTGTTCAATTAGACGCTGAATACTCTTCGTTGTTGTACCTTTATCCACTTCACTGATACGTGTAACATCTTGCATTGTAATACCCTCATTCTCATTGATAATCAATAAAAATGTTAATTGGCCGGAGCCAATATCATATGGCGCCAGCATCTTATCAAAATATTTTTGTGTATTGCGAAACAATACTGATAGATTCAAAATAAAATTACTCGTATCACTCATTCCTGATTGGAGCTCCTTATAGTTAGTATTTTATCATATTATTCTCTATTCAAGCCCTTGTTCAAATGAAAAGTTCCGAAACATTTACTGTTCTTCGGAACTTGATTTACCATCTGGCAAAAAGTGTTCAAAAATAAAGTAATCAAAATACTTATGGTTTTCTTCTAACTCCTGTTTAGAGCGAATTGTCCAAGCTACTGCAGGATTTTTAAATAGACAATGACACAACATGCGTGAAAGGTTATAACGGTTATGGTGGTTATACGCAATAAAGTTTGGTCGTGTAATAAAGTTTGTTAGAAGATACTGCATAATCCTCGTTGCAACAAACATCTTTCCTTTTGCTTGTGCGTTAGGACGTTCAGCGAGTTGACCACGAATAATCTCAGGACGATTCTTGCGATACCAGTTTACACAAGCAGGATGAAACGACTCCACACAATATACACCGTGATATTTTCGCAACAACAAATCTGCCTTACTACACAATACATTTGTATCAGTTGATGAATTGGCTACCTTTAATTCCACAATCAAAGGAACTTTTCCATCTACCAATTTTAATACATCTTCAAACAGAGGAACCTTCTCTTTACTTGTTAGTAAGTGATATCTCTGTAATTCTTCTAGTGGTAGTTCTGTGAGTACTGTATTAATGACTGCACCATTTTCATCACGTAATAATCTACCAGTCTTTCCATCGTGAAAAATAACAGGTACACCATCTTTGGTTAGTTGCACATCTAGCTCAATACCATAACCATTCTCTACTGCTTTCAAAAAAGCAGCCATTGAATTCTCTGGAATATTCCTTTGTGCATCATGTAAACCACGGTGAGCATAATAGTGATGACGAAATCCTTCCCACTTGTCATCATTAAGATTCTGGGGATGAATCATCCATAGATAGAGTAAACAAATACTGATTACGATAATCATACCAATCATTGTATCTTACTCCTGTGTAATAAATACAAAGTGTGTATCATCAGAAAGTTCAGCATCATAGTAATAATGTTCATTAAATTTCTTAATGTCTTCAGGATCAGTGATGTGATTTTGTGCCATATACCAAATCATATCTCCACGTGCCATCTTTGCCTTGGTCGCCTTTGTAATTAGCTTTCCATTCTTGAATTCGCCAAAGATAATATGAATCATGCGATCATTTTCTTGAAGATAATCTTTAATACAACGTGAATACTCTTCGGACGCAAGATTGATAATCATATTGTCATTGAGCTCACGATAAAGCGCATCATTCCAATAGTCATATAGGTTACTACCATCTGGAAATACCGATAACATTTCCAAACGATATGGTGTAATACCATCCATTGGCTTTAATACACCATAAAAACCAGAAAGAATGCGGAAGTGCTCTTGCAGATAGTCTAGTTCATCCTGACATAGAGAAGTCGCAGATAAATGCTGAAACGCAAGACCACTATAGCTAAATAGTGCAGGTGAAAGATTCTCATATAAGTTCATCGTTTCAATCCGTTTCATATTTTCAGCTAAGATTTTATCGTTACAACGGTACATATGCTGTAGTTGTTCAGCACTCATTCCACGCAGTTTTTTTAGTAATATTTCTGTCTTCGAAAGAAAAACTGGTGTTGTTTTTGGGGCTAAATCTTCATCTTGAATCATCTTTTTGGTTGGAGAGAATATTATTTTCATGTTCCTATTATATAATAAATGCAGAAATTGTGAGGATTACATGCAAAAATTTAATTCATTAACTGATACAACGATAGATACAAAACTAGAAAGCCTACTCTTAGATCGCAAAGCACCTCTTAGTGAAGAAGGTATGCAAAAGATACTAGAAGAGTTAACACTCTATATGGCAGGTGCCCGTCGATTCTATGTTGCCTTCTATCCAAAAGAAGACGCAATCAAAAATGACAGTATTCAAGCATCTAATATTGACCGTGTTGATTTAATGCAGGCAACTGATGGTGAAAAGTATCTTCCTGTATTTTCTACATTAAAAGGACTACAAAAATTTAAACCAACACTACAAAAAGATGAACATATCTACATCGTCACAAAACAAGATATATTAGATTTCCTAAATCTAAACACAAAGGTTGCGGCAGCTGTATTAAATCCTCTTGAGGATGACTTATTATTGTATCGTATGCAGCTACAGAATCTTATTCAAGTACAAGCAGAACAACTATAAAAATAAGCCCGGGATAAACATCTCGGGTTTTACTTTAATATTTATTTTTCCTATCCATGTATGCATGGAAATTACGGAATATATCCTCTTGAAAAGATATATCTTCTTGACTGATTTCATCTTGTCTTGCAAAGAAGTTTTGTTGCGCATATTGAAATACCTTCTGCTCAAGATGTATGAGTTCTTTGGATATCTTTGCATCTGGACAGCATGTATCAAACATGTGGAAACAACCCGCATACTCTTTTAACATGATAGTCACACCAGCTTTATACAAGTGTTTCATATAGGTTACCGTTTCTTCATGGAACGGTCCTAATGTTCCTACAACCGTAAAGGTCGGTGGTAGATTTCGAAAATCCTTTAATCTTGCGGGTGCACAGTACACTGGTACATCCTGTAGATTCCGTTTATATAACTGCCAATGGAAGTACTTTTGTGAAGTCGTCCAGGCTAATGTTTCTTGTTTATTTTCGCTAGATGGGCGATCATCAATCATCGGATATAGCGGCATTTGAAATGCAATCTTCACTTCATTCATATCACGTGCATATGCAGATAACGCAGCCACCAATCCACCACCTGCGCTTTCACCACCTACAAATAGTTGGTGAAGGTTAATATGTAACTTGCATGCATGTTCCCTCATCCACTTGAGTGTTAGATAAGCATCTTCTAAGGCCGCCGGGTATGGAGCCTCATAGCTCTTGCGATAATCTGGCAATACCATAACTACGTTTCCATTTATTAGGAAACGTTCCGCATATGGATAGCACTCTTCAGGTAGTGCTGTTCCATATCCACCACCATGAAGCCATAAAAGACCTGTACATTCCTCTTTGCTAAAATGATTTGGATAAACAATACAGATACGCAAAGAAGAACCATCATTTCTTAGAATCATTTGTTCTTCCATATGGGTTGTCTTACCAAACCATTTCCCATAAAACTTACGTTTTAGATTTCTATCACGCTCTCGAATTGCAGTAATCGAATTGAGTAATGGTTGATTGTTTAACACCACATTTGCGTATTTTCGTAAATCACGATGAATCATATCCGTTGTTATTTTCATCATTCCCCCAATAGCGTATTTATTTTATCATAAATTACTATTTCAAATGATGTCATTCACCCTGTCTTAAAAACATCTTTAATTCTGCTAGTCTTTTCATCGCTGTTTTACGACCTTCTTCATAGACTGCACGAATTCTTGTACGATCATGTTCAATTCTACCAATGTTTAACGCTCTTTCTGGTTGAATTACAAATACGTTATTCTTCGCAACCTCTTCTTTGATATATGCAATTGTTTCATTATAGGTTTCATGACGCGATTCTAAATCACGTACCATATTTGGATACTTACGATACTTTGCACGAATTGCCCTCATCATTGGCTGTGGCTTTTTTACATAATTCTCTGGTTGTGTTAAGACAATTACATTCTTTTCATATCCCATCTCTTGAAACTTCTTAATAGGGATAGAATCAGAGATACCACCATCTAGATAAATATGTCCATTGATATGTACTGGACTTGCAAATACTGGCATTGAAGCAGAAGCACGTACAAAATCTAATGATTCATTATTGATATCCTTAACATCGTAATAATATGGTTTACCACTTTCAATATCTGTTGCGACTAAATAAAACTTCATTGGATTTTTAGAGAATGTTGCTGCATCCATTGGGTCTAACTTTTCAGGCAATGTATGATAGCAGAACTCCGCATTGAAGAAGTCTCCTGTTTTAATCCATGATTGAACACTTGCATATCTTGGATCCTTTGCGTATTTCATGTTATAGCGGAACGTACGACCAATCTGCTTACTCTTTAGATTTACGCCAAAGCACGCACCAGCAGATACACCAATCGCACCATCAAATGTAATATGGTTTTCCATTAATACATCGATAACACCTGCCGTAAAGATGCCTCGCATCGCACCACCCTCAAGAACTAGTCCTTTTTTCATACTTCATCACCTCAATGCGGTAAGTTTATCATAATTTTTTCTGATATCTTTTTGTTAAGCTCAATATTCACCAAAATAACATAATTCATTACTTTCCAAATATATCACTGGCATGCATATGTTCTAGAACAATATCATCTTGATTCATTTTAATTAAACATAAGCCCAAACTAATTAAACGAATTAATTTTTCACTCTCGTGAGCATCATCGATATGAAACATATCTTTAATTTTTCTAAGACGATACACAATTGTATTCCGATGCGTAAATAACTCTTGTGCAGTTTCAATTACAGAATGATTTTTTAATTCATAATAATATAGTGTTTCACAATATACCGTATGATTTTCTTTATCATACTCGTACATTCTTTTATATACATCAGGTACTAAATCAAATCGACTTTTCATCTGGTCCAACATCAGACGCAAACGATACCCTTCCGTATAGAATACTTTGGCCGAGAAAGTCCTATTTTGTAATAATGAGGTTACCTCTAAAATTTGTTTATAAACCTTTGGCAACTCATAGATATCTTTTATAACACTAGAGACAACAACACATACCTGGAATTCCTTTGCAATGGTCTCTAGTATTTCAACTTGTCTTTTTTCATGTATAAATAGCAGAATATTCTTCTGATATAAGAATGGACGTGTTCCTGCTAAAGCAGTTTCTAACTTTGCGTCTAATGAACGATATGACATCTGTAGATTTGTTCTATTTGATACATCAATAAGTACAAGATGTCCTTGATCCATCTGTTCAAGCCACGTGTTCGTTATTTGTAGTTTAAATAAAGCAGGATTCTGATAATCCCCATCTAATAAGTGGGTCAGAATCTCTTCTTCTGTATTTTTCGAAAGAAATTGATTTTCAATCTGGGCTAAGTATTGTTTTGCCAGGATCATTTCAATTTTATACATATCATTATCACTGACTAGTTCTAAATGACCTTCTACATCTACACAAAATAAATAACCGATATTTTTATGTTCTGCGCTTAGCGTTGAGACTCTACGTCTCCACGGGCTTTCTTCGATTGACAAAAATACTGGCTTCTTTAAATTTGGCTGCCAGTTTAAATTACGTACAACTTCATAAGTAATATGTTTACTCTCGATTGTTGAATCAAAAGGGATATCCTGAAAGTCTTCTGACTTATAATAAGAAACTACATGAAAGGCATCATCTAATATTAATATTGGGCATTTTAATAATATTGATGATATTTTTACCAGTCCATCTAGGTTAACACCAGTTA
This sequence comes from uncultured Solobacterium sp., assembly GCF_963517755.1. NCBI lineage: Bacteria > Bacillati > Bacillota > Erysipelotrichia > Erysipelotrichales > Erysipelotrichaceae > Solobacterium > uncultured Solobacterium sp. The sequence continues at coordinate 17,530 of NZ_CAUQGG010000009.1, read as the reverse complement.
AAAACGCATCCACTAATTTTGAAATATCCATCCACACCTCCGATTATGCTGATAGCACAAAAAGAATACTCACTATTATATGTTCAGAACGGTTCATTATCAAATAAAAAATTATATATTGATTACGTTGTTTTTAAAGGAGATAGTTATGTCAGAAGAAAAAAAGAATGTTAACATCTGGAAATCCTTACAGAAGGTTCCAGCAGGAACAATGTTTGTTCCATTAATTATTGGTGCAATCATCACCACAATTGGTCAAGGAATCTTCAATGTAGATATCTGGGCTGTATTAGGAAATCCTATGAAGGATATGTTCTCATCCTCTGGTCAGATGTTGATCATTGGTTTGATGTTATTCTTTACAGGTACTGGTGTTAAGGTTTCAGATTTGAAATCTGCACTTGGTAGAAGTGTTCCACTTATTATTGTTCGTCTTGTAGTTGCATATGCATTATGTGCACTATACTATGTATTATTTGGATTTGAAGGTGTATTCGGTATTCCATTCCTAGCCGTTGCATGTGCAATCACAAGTGCTAACGCTGCACTATATATGGGTATTATTTCTCCATTCGGTGATGAAGCTGATAAGGCTGGATTTGGTATCATGTTGATTTGCTCAATGCCTCTATTACCAATCTTATTCTTAGGTTTCTATGGAACATCTGGATTTGGTATCGCTCAGGTTATGCAGATTATCGCATTATTGATTCCATTCATCTTAGGTATGATTCTCGGTAGTCTTGATGCAGATATTCGTAAAGTATTTGCTGGTGGTAATGCAACAATCTTACCATTCTTAGGATTTGAGTTTGGTTCTACAATCAACTTATTCAAAGCACTAGGTATGATTCCACAAGGTATCTTATTAAGTATTGCATACTTCGTTATTGTTATTGGTCCATCTTATTTCGTAGAACGTAACATTCTACATCGTCCAGGATATATCAGTGTTGCTTCAGCTTCTCTTGCAGGTGTTGCACTTGCTATTCCTGCAATGGCTGCTTCAAGTAACGCAGCATTTGAACCATTTGTTTCATCAACAATCGCGATCTTAGCATTCGTACTAGCAATTACAAACGTTGCAGCACCATTCCTTGTTAAAGCTGAATTACAAAGACATCCAGCAGACAACATGGCGAAATAAAGAAAAGAAAGAAGGAAAAAGTTATTATGCAAAAGGTTTTACAGGTTTCTACATTAAACGCATTAATGTTAGGTGATTTTAATGGCGCAATGACAGTAAAGGATTTACTAAGTGATTGCGACACAGGTATCGGTACATATGAAGGACTTGATGGCGAAGCATTAATTGTTGATGGTGTCGCTTATAAGGGAACAGCTGATGGAACAGTTGTTAAGATGGCTGATACAGATACATTAGCATTCTCTACAGTTACTAAATTTGATCACTCTGTTAAGGAACAAACAATCACAAATGTTGAAGATATTAAGACATTAAAGGAAAAGTTACAACCAATCGTTGATCAAAACAAGAATATCTTCTACATGTTCTTAGCACATGCTAAGTTCTCTAAGATGCATGTACGTAGCTGTTACAAGTGCGCAAAACCATATCCTACACTTGCTGAAGCAGCTTGCGAACAAAGAGAATATCACTATGAAAATGAAGAAGGACAGATTATCGCAATCTACTGCCCTGATTATGTAGAAGGTATCAACCTCCCAGGTTGGCACTTCCACTTCTTATCAGATGATAAGACACATGGTGGACATATCTTAGGACTAAGCGCTGATGAATTCACATTCAAGATGAACGCTATTCCTGAATTTGATTTAGTTCTTCCAACAGATTCTGACTTTGGTAAGTTAAATCTAACAGAAGATCTATCCGAAAGTACAAACGCTGTTGAAGGAAACTAACCCCCTTATCTTTCGACATGAATGTTTGGCCCTGTATAAAAACAGGGCTTTTTTTATGCATGCATGAAAAGAACTTTATGGCTATTGTTTCTCCATAAAGTTCTTAATTAATAAACGATATTCTTCGATAATTTCCTTCATCTCATGAAGAGAAGAGATAGAAGATAAACGATTCTTATACTCTGAGGCATGTGGTAAGCCTGTAATATACCAACCAGCCATACCACGCATCATACAGATGCCATTCCTTTCGCCTTCATACTCACAAAGCTTTTCTGCATAGTGATATGCAAGATCCAACTTCTCATTGTAATCAGGTTCTACATAACTACCACCATTCAGATAGGCATCTACTTCCTTTAAGAAGAATGGTCTTCCTAGAAGTCCACGCCCAATCATGATTGCATCACAACCCGTTTCTTCTAACATACGTTTAGCATCTTCTGGTGTCCGAATATCACCATTGCCAATCACAGGGATATTCACTGCATCCTTTACTGCTTTGATATATGCATTATTAGAATGTCCTGTATATTGTTGCCCACGTGTACGGCCATGTACTGCTACAGCACTAACACCAGCCTTCTCTGCAAGCTTTGCGATTTCTACACAGTTAATGTGGTCAATATCCCAACCTGCACGCATCTTTACCGTTACAGGACGATCTGTATGAGTCACCACTGCACGCATGACTTCATACGCAAGCTCCGGTGTCCGCATCAAATAGCTTCCAGAATGAGCTTTTACCACCTTCTGTACAGGACAGCCCATATTAATATCAATCATATCGCAACTTGTATTTTTGGTTAGATACTCAGCTGCTTCAGCCATCGTAACAGGATCACTACCAAATAACTGTAAAGCAACTGGATGTTCACCCTCACTAATACGGCACATATCCTGTGTCTTTGCGTTTTGATAATGCAATGCTTTATCACTAATCATCTCACTGACCACAAGACCAGCTCCATAATCATGCATGATTTCACGATAGACCGGATTAGAAATTCCAGCTAAAGGTGCTGCGACAATTTGATTCCGTAATTCTATATTTCCAATCTTAACCACGTTTCTTTAACTCCAATACTTCTTTTAATTCTTCTGGTGTAAATTTATATTCTTTATTACAGTATTGGCAATGAATATCTGCACCCTTACCATCATCAATCATTTCTTGTAAGTCATGGTCAGAAAGCGTTGCGAGCGCATCCTTATAGTGTTCATGTGAACAACCGCAATACCAACGAACATCCTTATATTCCAAGAAATTCGCATCTTCGAAATACATATGAATAATGTCTTCAATTGACTTTCCTTCACTAATCAATGTGGATACTGGTTTCATCTTTGCTACAACCGCTTCGCATGCACTGATGACTTCTTCCGTTGCGTTTGGAAGTAACTGTAAGATAAATCCACCTGCAGCCAAAATACTACCATCAGGATTTACTAGTACACCTACATTTACAACCGAAGGCGTCTGTTCAGAGACTGCATAGTAATACGCAAAGTCATCACCAACCTCACCTGTCTGAATATTCACCATACCAGAGAAAGGATCTTTCAAACCCATATCACGAGTTACGGTTAACGTACCCTTCTTACCAATTGCTTTACCAACATCTAAATGCCCATCCTCACGTACAAGATAGATTGCAGGATCTCCAATAAAGCCCTTCACATTTCCACTACCATCAGCTTGTGCAAGTACAGTACCAGCTGGACCATGTCCATTAAAGATACAAGTTACCTTTTCATAGGAATTCTTCAAATCACTACCCATGATAGCTGTAACCGTTAAGGTTCTACCTAACGCTGCAGCAGAAGTAGGCATACAGTGATGTAACTTTCTAGCTTCTTCTACGATATCTGTTGTATCAACTGCGTGGATTCTAACACTACCACCTAACGCTTCTGCGATAACAATTTGATTTCTCATTTCTTTAACCTCCTCATGCATCGTTGATTAAGATTACGAATTCTCTTCTCATCCAACTTCACGATTTCTCTATCCGCCGTCATAATACCATTACACTCATCTTCCACATCCGTTAACTGCGTAAATACACAAGCAGTTAATCCCTTTGGAATATTACGGATAATACTATCTTCATACAATTTACGAATCGCTGTATTTAACTTTAACTTATCTGTGAATTTTTTGTAACCATAAAGCTTTTGAGCAAGGCTATGTCCTGGAATTAAATAAGAATAACCCCCAAACTCAGATAAAATTGACATTCTCTTTTCATGATTCTGTGGATTTGTATAGGTATGGAAATACACATGGCGACTATAGAAATCCCCAGCACCTTGATCATGCCAACCACTCGCACTATCCACAAAACGTGTTAAGTCCACCAATTGAATGTGCTTGGTTACTTTAGCACTATCAAACTGTCCCCAACCTTCATTGAAAGGAACCCACGCGAAGATAGATACAACATTATACAAGTTATGAATCATTGCATTTAATTCATCATAGTATGCTTTCTTAGCCCAGTCATCACCTCTACCTAGGTGTTTTTGCTTCTGGTCATTCATACGCGTGATATTTAAGTGTGGTAAGTATAAAGTTGTCAATTTACTTGGTTGGCCACCATTCGGCATATCCTGCATGACAAGCATTCCCAATCTATCCGCATGATAATACCAACGACGAGATTCCACTTTGACATGCTTGCGTATCATGTTAAAACCTAACTCTTTTATTTTTTGAATATCATAAATCATCATCTCATCATCAGGATACGTTAAGTTTCCCTCTGGCGTATAGCCTTGATCTAATACACCACTTAAGAATACTGGTTCATGATTTAAACAGAAACGAGGATAACCTTTTTCATCCTTCTCACAAGTGAAACAGCGCATACCAAAATAACTCTTCACGATATCATCTTCTGTTTCAATATATAAGTCATATAAGAAAGGATCTTCCTGTGACCATGGATGCATGTCTTCAATATAGATTTCATTGCGCATCTCCGCCGTCATCTCATGATAAATCATCTTCCCTGCGGCACTGATTGTAATTGTCGCATGATTAAAGTCACCTTCCATCTCCAGATAAACTGTCTGTCTATCATAGTTTGGTGTAATCTTCAAAGCATGGACCCCATGTAGCGGTACATCTTCTAACCATACCGTCTGCCAAATACCAGATATTGGGGTATACCACATACCACCATGTTGGATTTTCTGTTTTCCATATGCATACTCACCTGTATCACTTGGATCGGTACACTTCACAAGTAATGCATTCTGATACTTGATATAACTAGATACATCAAAACTAAATGGCTCATATCCACCAATGTGTCTACCAACTTCAATACCGTTAAGGTAAACAATACATTGTTGATCAACTGCTTCAAAGTTTAAATACGTGTGATATTCTCCTGGCTTATAAGAGAACTGTTTCTTATACCATAATACTTTCCCAGGTAATAATATCTCATCACTACCTGAAAGCTGTGAACCCAAAGGGAAAGGAACGTTGATTGGCTTCCAATTATGTTCATACGGTAACTGATTTGTATCTGTAATCTGATATTCCCAACGACCGTTTAAGTTCGTATAACTACCACGCTGCAACTGCATGCGAGGATATTCCTGTAGCGGGCTATTTAGATTTACATTCTTACCCCAACGACTCATCACTTTCATGCTAGCCTTCCTTTCCTACTGGTTATTGTTTCCGTGTTCGATAACCGATAAATACTGTTACTAAAGCTGCTAAACCATGTACCTTTAAAATATATGTCAAGATTGTTTCAAACATCTTCATTGGTTCTGTATACTGTGCAACACTATTAGCGACGGTCCATCCATAGATTATCGATAGCACAAGCGAAACTGCAATCATCCCTAAAGATATCGCTGTCGTAGGAATTTTATAATTTCTTAAAACAGACCATAACTGCGGTAATGTCACTAATAAAATCATTCCTATTATTCCATTCACAGACATTATCTTAAAGTTACATAAAATCATCAAAAACGATGTCACAACCATCATCAAGATTCCAGATACAAGTGTAATTAATACTTTTAAAATAATACTTTTACGTAGTTCTTCCATATTTTCTCCTGCCACTCATTATAGCATAGTCACCACTATCCCTCACTTTCCTTCTACGCATAGAAAAAAGAATATCTCCGGTTTCCCAAAGATATTCTGATTGTTCTAATAGATTTGAATTAGTTAAGTTTTGAAGCGGTAGCGATAGCTGTTGCTGTTACCTTCTGTAGAGAATCAACACCCATTGTGCATCCTGTCATAAGGTCTTTATCAGCTGTTACAGTCTTACCACCTTCGTTCGTAGTAACTTTCATAGCAGCGATTTCCTTAGCAGTCTTACCAACTGTCCATTCATCATATGCCTGATTCTGTTCAAACCATTCCTTACCGATAGAAGAAGCCTTCTTCATGCTATATTCATCCTTCTTTTCAGCCTTTGTAGGTACAGCCTTTGCTTCACCATCTAAAGCACCAGTTGTTGTAAACTTCACAGCGTTTTGAGCTACGTCAGTCTGTGTGAATACAACCTTACCGTCATTATCTAACGCAACTACACCATATGTAGAGCTAGCCTTCGCTTCACCACTCTTTTCAGCAGTAGCGTCCTTACCGGAAACTTCCGTCAAGATTGCAGAACCTACAGAAGCTACATTCTTCACTTCAACAGCGTTCTTAACAGCCTTATCTAAAGCCTGTTGGAAACCAGTAACACTGATTGTGCATCCTGTCATAAGGTCCTTATCAGCTGTAACTGTGTGCTTTTCATCCTTTTGTGTTGTAGGCATATTTAATACTTCTTCAACTGTCTTACCAACAGCCCACTTCTCTAAAGCCTCAACCTGTTCGAACCATTCCTTCTTGATTGAAGATTTGTCCTTCATTCCATATTTATCTCCTAAATCCTTCTTGGACATAGAAGTAGCATTATCAGAAGTAACATGACCAGCTGAATCAAAAGTAACCTTATCCTGAGCTACGTCAAAGTATACATACTTGATTACATTGCCTTCTAATACAACTGACGCAAATGTTGTATCGAACTTTACTTCTTTATCATAACCTTCATTTATTTTGCCTACTACGTTAGTAACAGAACCCGTACCAACCATTACAGTAGCAGCTGTTTCTTCCTTTGTAGAAGTTGTATTTGTGGAAGACTTCTTGGATCCTCCAGCTGTGCAACCTGCCAGCATTGCAACAGCACATAAAGTTGTTAGAATCTTTTTCATTTTCTAAATTTCCCTCCATCTAACTTAAGTCTGCTTATTGATAATAACTATCACTATTCAGTTAGTCAATATGAAAATGATAATTTTTTCACAAAAATATGAAATTGTATAGTATCTATATTTATTTAACCAATTTCATAAGAAAACCGGTAGACTCTTCTACCGGCATGCATGTGAACAACCATCATTTATCACAAGTAAATTTAGTTGTTTTAATCAATTTATAGTAACGCTGCCGCAATTGGATAACCAATAAGCGTAGAGATCACTACCGCTACAACCATAATCATAAATCCATATACCATCATCTGCTTTGTGTTTGTCCAACCACTCGACACCGCAATTGCTACACAAGGCATTGCTGGAGGTGTCGCAAACGCAAATGCAGACATCATTCCAACATTCACAATCAATGCAGCAATATTTACCGCTGTAACATTCGCCGTTACCGCTAGAGCAGCGGCAGAAACAACTGTAGCAGTTACCATATTGCTTGATAAATTTGTTTGAATAGCAGCCCAAAGAATAAAAATCAACACCATGATCATCACAGGTAAATGCGATGTAATCGGAGATAATCCTGCAGATATCCATGCAGTAACACCAATATCACCATTGGTAATAGCTGCACCAAGCGCAGTAGTACCAGCACACATGATCAGTGAAGGCCAAGATACGCCCTTGCTCATTGCTTCACCAAAGTTCAATAAAGGCTTTCCTTCATCCGTCATAATCGATAGTAGAACAACTCCCACTAAAGGCGGAAAAGCCGTACCTAACTTATCTAAATACTTGAGACAAACATAGATACATCCTTCCTTAATGATATGCATGCATAGGTTCGGTAAAACCCACATGCATACAACAAGAATGAATACCGCAAGCACAAGATTTTCAGCACGTGTTGTTTTTTCCTGTTCCACATGAATCTTCTTTTTTTCGTAATTTACAAATGCTGAAGTATCTGGATTAATCACATATCGAAAAACTAATAGTGTGACTAGTGCCGTTAAGATACCAACCGGGATTGCCGCAAGCATATAACTGCCATAATGAATCACATTTCCATATAACTCCGTATATGCATTCATGGCTATCACAGGAAATACATGCGCAATCGGTGTCATACCAGAAGAGATTCCGCACATAATGACTGTTCCCATCATTAATACAGACGCAAACTTATCACCTTTCTTCAGTTTTAATAAAACATAGATTTCTTCTAAGATTGGAAGATATACAAAGAATAACACCGTAGGTGAAATAAAACTGCCTATCACAAGAATACTTGCAAAATATAATGCAATAAACATCCAAGGACCTTTCATCGCAAGATTAGAATTAATAAATAGTAATGCTATTCTCTTGATATAGGAAGTCTTCGATAGTGCATATGTTACCACAAAGGTAAACATCAAGAATACAACAATCGTTCCACCATACGCACCGGATAAGATTGTACCAATCTTTAATTCAGGCACAAATGCAAGTGCACCTATTAATAGAATTGATGGCCAATCAATCGCAATCGTTAACCACAATAATAAAGTTCCTGCAAAGATTCCTAATACCTGCATTCCAGATGCGGATAAACCAGCTAATGCAGGCAGAAAACGCATACCAAACATCAATAACAAAGATATGATAATAATTATGTTTCTTTTGCTACTACTCTTATTCATAGAGTTAAATTCTCCCCTGTAATTTACTACAACAACTAGTATAACGCAAATTACGAATTTTGATTCATAGAAATCGCACAGAAAAAGGCACTCAATGAGTGCCTTATGCAAGTAATTAAATTACTTAACGATTTCTGTGATAGAACCAGAACCTACTGTACGTCCACCTTCACGGATAGAGAACTTAGTTCCTTGTTCTACAGCGATAGGAGCTAATAGAGTTACGTCCATAACTACGTTATCGCCAGGCATGCATAATTCTGTGCCTTCTGGTAACTGGATAACACCAGTAACGTCAGTTGTACGGAAGTAGAACTGTGGACGGTAGTTAGATACGAATGGTGTATGACGTCCGCCTTCTTCCTTAGTTAATACGTAAACCTGAGCCTTGAACTGTGTATGTGGAGTAACTGAACCTGGCTTAGCTAATACCTGTCCACGTTCGATTTCTTCACGGTTAACACCACGGAGCAATGCACCGATGTTGTCACCAGCCTGAGCGAAGTCAAGAGTCTTACGGAACATTTCAATTCCTGTAACAACTGTCTTACGAGTAGGCTTGATACCAACTACTTCTACTTCGTCGTTTAAGTTTAACTTACCACGTTCAACACGTCCAGTAGCTACTGTACCACGACCTGTGATTGTGAATACGTCTTCAACTGCCATCATGAATGGCTTGTCGAATTCATGAACTGGAGCTGGGATGTAAGCATCAACAGCATCTAATAATTCCTTAATTGCTGGCTCCCACTTTGGATCGCCTTCCAAAGCCTTTAATGCAGAACCACGGATTACTGGAGCGTTGTCTCCATCGAATCCATACTCAGAAAGAAGTTCACGAACTTCCATCTCTACTAAGTCGATTAATTCTGGGTCGTCAACCATGTCGCACTTGTTTAAGAATACAACAATCTTAGGTACGCCTACCTGACGAGATAATAAGATGTGTTCACGTGTCTGTGGCATTGGTCCATCAGTAGCAGCTACTACTAAGATAGCACCATCCATCTGAGCAGCACCAGTGATCATGTTCTTAACATAGTCAGCGTGGCCTGGGCAGTCTACGTGAGCGTAGTGACGTGTATTTGTTTGGTATTCAACGTGTGCTGTGTTGATTGTAATACCACGCTCCTTCTCTTCTGGAGCTCCGTCGATCTGATCGTAAGCTTCGAATCGAGCCTTACCATCTTCTGGGTGTGTTGATAAATACTTTGTGATTGCCGCTGTTAATGTTGTCTTACCGTGGTCAACGTGACCGATAGTACCAATGTTAACGTGTTCGAGCGACCGGTCGAAATGTTCCTTTGCCATAATATTTTTTCCTCCTGGTTTTTTCTACCTTTATAAGCTGTTTCCATTTTATTAGAAACAGTACTTATTTACAATCATTTTTACTACTTAGTTGTGTTTTTCTCAATAATTTCTTTAGCAATGTTCTTAGGTACTTCTTCATAGTGGTCCATTTGCATTGTATAGATACCACGACCCTGTGTAAATGAACGTAAGTCTGTAACGTATCCAAACATTTCTGCTAATGGAACGAATGCACGTACCTTAATTGCATTACCTGTTTCTTCTTGTTCACGAATTTGTCCACGACGCTTTGTGATATCACCCATTACAGAGCCTAAGTAATCAGCTGGAGCTGTTACGTCAACTGCCATGATAGGTTCAAGAATTGCAGGATCGCACTTCTTAGCTGCTTCCTTTAATGCAAGTGAAGCCGCAATCTTATAAGCCTGTTCAGATGAGTCGACATCATGGTAACTACCGTCGAATAAGACAGCCTTAATGTCTACGATTGGATAACCAGCAACTAAACCGTTGTTTAAGGATTCTTCCAAACCTTGTTGTGTAGGCTTGATAAATTCCTTAGGTACTGAACCGCCGACTGTTTCATCAGCAAATTCAAATCCCTTACCTGGGTTAGGGCTAAATCTAATCCAAACGTCACCATACTGACCGTGACCACCAGACTGACGAACAAACTTACCTTGTACTTCAGCTTCCTTACGGATTGTTTCACGGTATGCTACCTGTGGTGCACCTGATGTAGCTTCAACCTTAAATTCACGTCTCATACGGTCCATGATGATATCCAACTGCAATTCACCTACACCGGCGATAATTGTTTGTCCAGTTTCTTCATCTGTATAAGTTCTGAATGTTGGGTCTTCTTCAGCAAGCTTAGCTAATGCTTCATCCATCTTCTGTGAGTCACCCTTTGTCTTAGGTTCTACAGACATCTGGATAACTGGTTCTGGGAATACCATGGATTCAAGAACAATTGGATGTTCTTCATCACATAATGTATCACCTGTAGTTGTGTTCTTAAGACCAACTGCACCAGCGATGTCACCAGCATAAACTTCTTCAATATCCGCACGGTGGTTTGCATGCATGCGAACCAAACGTCCGAAACGTTCACGCTTTTCCTTAGAAGCATTTAATACATAGCTACCTGCCTTCGCGATACCAGAGTATACACGGAAGTATGTTAGACGACCTACGAATGGGTCTGTAGCCACCTTAAATGCTAAGGCACTAAATGGTTCATCATCAGAAGGATGACGTTCACTTGGTGTGCCATCTTCTAATGTACCCTTGATAGCTTCAATATCTGTAGGTGCAGGTAGGTAGTCTACAACTGCATCTAGTAATAACTGAACACCCTTGTTCTTATATGCGGAACCGCACATAACAGGGAAGAATTCAGAAGTCATAACACCCTTACGGATAGCAGCCTTCACTTCTTCAACTGATGGTTCTTCACCATCAAGAACCTTCATCATCAATTCATCGTCATAGTCTGCAACTGCTTCTAGCATTGCTAAATGCATCTCTTCAGCCTTAGCCTTGAATTGTTCATCAATTTCACTAACTTGAATATCTGTACCGTTATCGTTAGTGTACATGTGCTGCTTCATAGTTACTAAGTCGATGATTCCACGGAATGATGATTCAGCACCGATAGGCATCTGAATTGCAGCTGCCTTAGCACCTAAACGATTTCCAATAGAAGCAACGCTCATTTCAAAGTCAGCACCAGTCGCATCCATCTTGTTTGAGAATACGATACGTGGTACGCGGTATTCTGTAGCTTGGCGCCATACTGTTTCTGTCTGTGGTTCTACACCAGCCTTAGAGTCTAATACTGTAACTGCTCCATCCAATACACGTAAGGAACGTTCAACTTCAGCTGTGAAGTCTACGTGGCCCGGTGTATCGATAATGTTGATCTGGCAATCTTGCCAGTGGCAAGTTGTAGCAGCGGAAGTGATTGTAATACCACGTTCCTGTTCCTGAGCCATCCAGTCCATCTGAGACGCACCTTCGTGTGTTTCACCGATCTTATGAATCTTACCTGTGTAGAAAAGGATACGTTCAGTTGTTGTAGTTTTACCAGCATCGATGTGAGCCATGATACCGATATTACGAATCTTATTAAGCGGGAATTCTCTAGCCATTGATTGCTCCTTCCCCGATTAGAAACGGTAGTGAGCGAATGCTTTGTTCGCTTCTGCCATCTTATGTGTATCTTCTTTCTTCTTTACAGATGCACCTGTTCCATTTGCAGCATCCATAATTTCATTGGCAAGACGCATTTCCATTGTATTTTCATGGCGAAGTCTTGCGTAGTTAACGATCCAACGTAAAGATAATGTCAACTTACGTTCAGCAGATACTTCTACTGGTACCTGTAAGTTTGCACCACCTACACGACGAACCTTCAATTCTAATTGAGGCATTACATTGCCGAGAGCCTTTTCGAATACTTCCATTGGGTTCTCGCCTGTCTTCTTCTCAATCTGAGCGAATGCATCGTATAAAATTGTTTGAGCTGTACCACGCTTACCATCAATCATAATCTTGTTGATCAACTTAGTGATTAACTTTGAATTATAAATTGGATCAGGAAGTACATCACGCTTTGCTATATAACCTTTTCTTGGCATGTTCTATTCTCCCTTCTCTTATTTAGCAGCCTTTGGCTTCTTTGCACCGTATAATGAACGGCTTTGATTACGGTTTGCTACACCGGCACAGTCTAATGTACCGCGGATGATGTGGTAACGTACACCAGGTAAGTCCTTAACACGTCCACCACGGATCATAACAACGCTATGCTCCTGTAGGTTGTGTCCAATTCCTGGAATGTATGCTGTTACTTCTAATCCATTGGATAGACGAACACGGGCATACTTACGTAAAGCTGAGTTAGGCTTCTTAGGTGTCATTGTACCAACACGAGTACATACACCTCTCTTCTGTGGACTGCTGAGTTTTGTTACACGCTTCTTAAGTGAGTTTACGCCTCTGTTTAATGCAGGGGACTTTGACTTGTAAACTTTATCAGTACGACCTTTGCGTACTAACTGGTTTATTGTAGGCATTTCAGTTTCTCCTTTCATTTTATGCACACATTTCCAAGTGTGCCAAACCTTAGTCTAAATATAAGCCTTACTTCCGTAAAGCCAGTTTTTTCGCTAAGCGTAATAATGATACCTTTTAATGCCTTCAAAGTCAATATACTTTTTATCATATTTTTGACGGTTCTATGGACTTTTGCCTCCGTATAATCTCTACACGAAAAGTTCATTCTTATATCATGGAATATCATTGCCATATGTATTATAGTAATAGAAAGTCCAATATGTATTTTTCATATTGTTTTTATTCAAGGAGGTTCCAATGGCAAACAAAGTATGTGATTTCTGCCTAAGTGAAGGAAAAGGTCTTTTTAACCAACCTAAGAAAATAGAAGATGGCCATTACATCTGTAAAGACTGTCGTTCCATATTAGCTTCTTATAATCTTCCTATCAAGCACGATATCTTCCAGATACTCGTTACCGCACAAGAGAATATGCGCGATATGATTATGGAATCCTACATCAAGAATCATAATATCGATGAAATGATGGCGAAGTTCTACCCTGTCGATGATATGCCACTGCATCCTGGGGAACATTGTATTTCTAAGGTAAAGGCATACCAAACAGTCACCAAGGATTCCATCCCTTATACACGTGCAGTTTCAAAGATTGCAGAGATTTCTAAAGCTACAATTCAAAATATCGTTGATTCTACAACACGTACCAACTCCCATAAAGTTGAGGGTATTCTCTATGAAACTGATGTAGCGTTCTACTTCTTATCTCCAAACTATGTCAACTGTCACCGTTTGGGATATGCATTACGCAATCGTAGCGATACAGATCGTATTAATGTCGTTACACCAACAGCACGTTATACATACATGCTAGATAACTCTGATTTAATTTTCATGCGTGAACGTTTCTATCAGAAATTAAACGCTGCTAGAAACAATAAAGATACACACTTAATCTATATGTCAGATGATAATCACATACGTATTACCCCTGGTGTATACGATATTCCAAAGAGCTTACGCCCTGGCAAATATGTCGTTACTGCAATCCGTGATGCAGGTCTTCACATGAAAGATTCATTAGGTAGAGTAAAAGACTACTATGAAAACGAAGAAGTCATCGACCTCAGCGATGGTGGTGTATTAGAGTGCACAGGTGAATACGAATTAAAGTGGATTAGTCACAAATAAAGGATGTACACTGTACATCCTTTTCATATTACTAATTCATACATGCATGTTGTATGCATGTATGAATAGAAGTTTTATTAACGTAATTGTCTCTTATATCCAGCAGCCAACAACATCAATACCGCAGAAGCTGCTAGCATACCAAACATGAACATCATATTTGCTGTACTATCACCTGTCTTAGGAGTTACAGGTGCTTTTGGAGTCTCGTATTTATTCGTGAATTCGAGATTTCCAACTACTTCTGTACCTCTCTTGATTTCGTAAGTAGATACCAATTTGTTATCTGCATCTGTTGTTACATCTACTGTAACTGTGTACTCTGTTTGATCGTATGTGTAATTTGCTAAGTTTGTATTTACTTCTACAACTTTATAAACATACTTGCCGACTGCTTCAAATTCAATCTGGCCAAATTCAACTTCACCAGCACCATTTACAGATACAACCTTCTTCGAAAGATTCGAACCAGGTGGCATTGGTACTTCAGTTACGTTTGCTGTTGTACTAACTGCCGTTAATTCAAACTTGAATTCACCAGCTGTGGTTGGTGTATCGCCAGTTAGCATCTTCTTTACCTTGAAGTTTTGATATGTAAAGTTAAATATATTCTTGAAACTTGGCTCACTATCAACACTAGCCGTCAAAGTACCGTTGTTCTGTGTAATTGTAATCGTAACTATCTTTTCAGAAGTATCATACGTTACACCATCTAATGGATTTGTTAAATCTTCCTTCACGCTGAACTTATATACCCCTGGTTTTGTGAACTTAATTTCATCAAATTCAAAGGAACCATTTCCTAGTGGAGAAGCCTGAATATCAGCTGTCAACGAAGTTGGCAATGTCACACCATCATAGTTTTCACCAGGAATCTGTGCAAGAACTGTCTTAAATGTATTTCCAGGAATTGTCATTTCAACATTATTTTGATCAACATATTCCTTTGAACCGGTAATCTTTACAGACACTGATAAATAGTTTGGAACGATCGTCGCAAAACCAGGCTGTGTTGCGCTTGTAATACTAAACTCACCTGTTGTTGCAGCTAATGTACCTGCTGTAGCGTAAGTAGGATTAGGCTTGAATTCATCGTTATTAAATATGTAATCACCTAAACTGCTTTCTTGTACTAAGCGATAATTACCAACAGATAGGCCGGAGAATGTAGCGATACCACTTGCATTTGTTGTTGCAGTCGCCTTACGTCCTCTAATAAAGTAATCAACCCATGTATTGTTGATCTTTCGTTGAATCTTAAATGTTGCACTAGGAATGACATCCGTATTGTCATTTGCATCTACAGCCTTCACGATAACTGTGCCAGCAGCCACAGAGGCTGTACCACTTGATTTATCGATTGTATAAGAAACAGATGCTGAATCAGTTGCTTGATCAGACTTCACTTCACCTGTATTTGTCACATTCTCTAAACCTGTAATGCTTGGATAATGTGTATCAAACTCCGCAAAGAATGTAACCACATTTCCATTTGATGGTCCATTTACACCATAGATATCTTTAATCTTAGCGATACCAGCTAAGTTTGGTTCTAAATCTGTATATTTCAATGAATCGTTAGACATATTTGCGATGAATGTATCGCCACCAGTTGCTGGGTCTCTAAAGATACCATAGCTTAGTTTTTGTGCCTTCACTTTTGCATAGAAAGAATCATATGTATCAGAACCCGACTGGTAAATCTGTGTGAAGTACTGTTTTACAGGGATCCAGTTGCTTTGATATTCAATTGGCATGACTGTACCTGGAGTTGCTTGAGCATAGTACGCATTACCAGCAGCAGGAACTTCCATCCAGTTATAACGGACCGCAGTGAATGAAACTGTATTTTCATCGATAACGCCATCATAAGGAATCTTATCCACAACCATTAAATTTGTTTGTTCAACATATGTTCCAAAGGAACTATCAATATTGTTATATGTATTAAATAAACGCAGCGATCCAATTTGATTCGCAATTAACTTGATATGCGCAGTATCATAGCTAGAAGTCCAACCCTGCTTTTCAAGCAAACGGTTATTAATTGTTCTCGTGTTTGGATCTGGAGTCCCTCCACCAGTTGACGTACCTGGAACTGTAGGTGGAACTTTAAATGTTACGTTTGTACTAGCATCTTCAATTGTTA
Source organism: uncultured Solobacterium sp. (assembly GCF_963517755.1). NCBI lineage: Bacteria > Bacillati > Bacillota > Erysipelotrichia > Erysipelotrichales > Erysipelotrichaceae > Solobacterium > uncultured Solobacterium sp. The sequence continues at coordinate 979 of NZ_CAUQGG010000009.1, read as the reverse complement.
ATTGCTTTGTGGATGGATTGCCTGCAATAGCACCATTCTCTAAAGCCTTTAGTCTTCCACCAGTATATACACTTCCAGAGAAGAAGTTTTTATCTGTTGGAAACTCAGAAATAACAGTTAACTTAATTTCAGTATCTGTAATTGTTGCTGTCGCAATCTGCTCTCCATTTTGTGCAAGTAATGGTAAATCTGTAATTGGTAAATTCCCAAACATTGTTCCAATATTTGTAGAAAGTGTTACTGTATCCCCTACATTCATTGCATTCTGTGCCAGAGTATAGATATTAAAATCAAACTTCAGAGATGCAAGTGCACCGACAGTCACCGGGTTTGGTGAAACTGATACATTTGAGATTGAAATGTTATAGCCATCCTTTTGTGTATCGGCATATACATTACAATTTGTTGAGAATAACCCTAGCATAAATGTAAGGGCTACTAGTAATGCAAAAAATCTTTTAATAATTTTCATTTGCTTCCTCCCAGTTTGCGCAAATTCGGTTAACCACATAAAAAAACCGATACGTTGGCATCCTGTCCATATAGTATCGGATTTATCATTTTTACTCAACTAACATGCTCAAATCTTAATCATTTCTTAATCAAACTTTAAGAATCTAATGTTGTTATATGCATTATGTGATTTACAACAGATGAGTATTCTTATTTATTTGGATATTACATGCCCTGTTCTTACATGCAAAACACAAGGCAGACCTAATCATTAAGACAACTTGCTTCAAGATAAGAATTACACTTTACGACATATCGAAAGCATATTTATTTACTTTTAAAAATTAGCTTTCTTTTCCAATAAGTTTTCCACTTTCGCATTTTGCATATTTTTTACTTACAGGAAAAATAAAAGGCATCCGATAGTTCGGATACCTTTGCATGGAGCCTTATTAGGAAAGATTATTATTCTGGCGCTCTAAAATTACTTGGGGTTGGGGTACCGCAATGAGAAATCTTGGGGTAC